>JAVHVL010000134.1:0-4276 GCA_032160565.1 Pseudonocardiales bacterium
CAGCGCGAAGATACCGAGCGATGGGGATGTTCGCGATCGGCGCAGGCGTCGTCTCATTCATCCACCCCTCACCAGGTCGACGCCGGAAGTGTTGGGCGGTAGCCTTCCCCGCTCGAGCCGCTGCTACACCTTGCCGGGACGGATCTTCCTGCGCCCGGTCGGTCATGGGTGCCCGCAGCGCAGGAAGATCCAAAAGCGGAAGTCGGATGGTGCGCGGCGGTCAGGCGTCGCGGCGGTTGAGCATCAACGCACCGGCAACCAGCGCGGCGAGTGCGTACAGGGCAGTGATACCGATTCCGGCCCATGGCCCGAACAGGTTCGGGTCCGGGTTGACGGTGGTCGTCGACTTCCCCGACCCGTTCGGGCCGAGAAAGCCGGTGACCACGCCGGGGCGCACCACGAAGCTGAGGTCGTCGACGGCAACCTTCGGCCCGTAGCGCTTGGAGAGTCCAGTCGCCTCGATCACGAGGCACCCACCGAGCCGAATGCCCGCTGCCCCGTCATGGCGTGACGATAACGCCATTCCGCTGACGTCCTGGCGATCTTCATCGCGGCTGCACAGCCAGCCTGCGGAGTCGTCGCACGTGAGACGTGATCAGCAATCTGCATGCCGCACATCATTCGCGGCCGGCGACCGCGGCACATCGGGGTCTTCCCCGACCCTGACCCCGAGACTTTGCCTTCGACCCGAGTGCCCCACCGCTACCGGCAGGCAACAGATGTGGGCGGCGGAGTGTCTATCCGGTAGAGGTCCGGTCGATGGACCGCGACCCGCTCGAGATGAGGTGCGACATGTTCGCTCAGTTCTTGATGCGCAGTGTGGTGGTGACGGCGGCGGCCGGCCTGACGCTTGCCGGCGCGGTCGTCGCCGCCGCGGCGGCGGCGACCGCGTTGCAGGTATCGCCGACCAGCGCCCCTGCCGGAAGCGTGGTGCACGTCAGTGGAACGTGCGAGGCCAACACCACGGGGGTCGCGATCTCCTCGGCATTCCTGCACGATGCGACGCACGACTTCGCGGGCGTCGGCGCCGCGAGCTTCACCACCGACTCGGCCGGTCGGTTCGCCACCGACGCGCAGATCCCCGCATCGACAACGCCGGGCTCCTACCCCGTGACCGCCCGCTGCGGCGGCGGGAACCTCGGTGTCTCGGCGACTCTCGTCGTGACCCCTGCCGGCGCGCCGACCGCGGTTCCGGCCGGCTCCGGCGGTCACGCCGCAGCGGTCACCTCCGCGACCGGAGACGCGCGCGTTCTGCTGGCCGGAATCGGCGCTCTGCTCCTGCTCGGCGGTGCGGTCGGCGTGGTACGTCAGCGCCCGCCAGTTCGCCGCTGACGAACCGGATCCGTGTCGCAATGAGACGCGCTGCAGCAACGCCGACGCGGCGTAGGCGAGTGATGCCGATCCTCGCCTACGTCTCGGTCAGCCTCGTCGGCCTGTCGATCTGTGTCGTCAGCGCCGAGACAGCCGTCCATCGTCGATCTGCGAGTGACTTCGGCACACCTGTCGTGTCGTCGACGAGCTCGAGCGTGCCGACGCGCGACCCGTCGCCCGGCCGAACCCCTGTCGCGCCACGGCCCACACCGCGAGTCCCGCCCAGCCCCCCGGCACGAATCCAGATCCCGGCCCTCCACGTCGACTCGGTGATCGCCCCAGTCACCTCCGTCAACGGCACCCTGGGCGTACCCGAGGATCCGATGACCGTGGGATGGTGGGTCGGCGCCGCGGAGCCCGGATCACGATCCGGCTCTGTCGTGCTCGATGGGCACGTCGACTCGGCCACGCGAGGCCTGGGCGCCTTCTTCCACCTCACCTCGTTGAGCGCCGGCGACCTGATCACCGTGACAACCGCGCACGGCGACTCGATGAGCTATCGCGTCACCGCACGGAGCTCGTATGACAAGCGGAGCGGGTTGCCCCCAGCTCTCTTCGCGACCGACGGGCCGGCCTGCCTCGTCCTGATCACGTGCGGCGGATCATTCGACCGGAGCACGTCGAGCTATCAAGACAACGTCGTAGTCTTCGCGAGTCTTGCGATCACATCCTCGACGTCGTGACGAAGCCCCTTTCCGCGTGACGACTCAGTTCACCTCGAGCAGGCGCGGATCCTGCGACAGGCGCTCAGCCAGCTCGACCGGAGGTGTGCCGCCCGGCGGCCCCGTGTATTGGACCTGCACTTCGTAGTGCCCCACCTGCCGGCGGACGTATCGAATCGCCGCGCCCGGCGACGGGTCGATGGTCTCGGTCGCGGCCGAGCGCGCGACGTGGGGCACTCCGATGATGACGAGCAGTTCGATGCTCCCGGACGTGGCGTTCACGGCGCGGTAGACCAGCCGGTTCGTGTCGCTCTGGGTCACCGTGTAGGTCACGCGCTCGTACGCCCCGGTGAGGAATTCCGAAATCGCGTCACTCGTCGCGCGCGGTACAGCATCAGCCGAGCTGCAGGATATCTCGTGCGCGCACTCCGCAGGGAGGTCCGGATTCATCCGAAGCACCAAGGGGTGCGCGGCGACCGCGGACGGAGCCACGGTAACGGCACTGCGGCTGCCGGCCGGATGTGCGACGACGATTCCGGAAACCGCGGCTCCCATCGCCAGGAGGAGCACCGGTGCGGCGAGCCGGCGTTGCCGCCGTGTCTGCAGGAGCCACCACGGCGCGACACCGCGCGGAAGCGCCTCTTCCGCCTCTTCCGCCTCTTCCGCGCCGTCCTCGTCCGTGACGACTGCTACCCACTCGGGCGAATCCGGGACGCCTGGCCGCGTGCCCACCTGTCCAGGGTCGCCCAGCGGACGCCGCGGCGCCAGATCTCAGGCGTCTAAACCGTCCAATGGAACCCGGCTGCGAAGTTGATCGTGACCGCGAACATCAGGTACATCAGCCAGAGGCCGGTCAGCACGTGAACCACTCCCAGTATGCGTTCGAAGAGTCTCGCGCCGAGGGCCACGAAGAAGTCGCTGACGTAGACCAGTATCAACCCGACGAACAGCAGCCCCACCGGCCAGTCTCCGGCATGGAAGAAGACGGTAGTGCCGAGCACGGAGATGGTCGTGAAAGCGATAGACATGCCTGCGTTGGGGCGCGGGTCATTGCCGCGATATCTGTTCCAGCCCAGCGCGAACCAGTGGATCCCGTACGCGGAGAATGCGACCGCAGCCATATAAAGGATCTTGGCGTCGGCAAAGACCTGGAACCAGGTCAATCCGATGAACAGGATGAGGCCGGTCAATAGTTGGCACAGGCCTGGCATCCAGATGCCCCATACGCCCAGCGAGCGATCGACCCTTTCATCGCGGGCAGGGAATCCGAAGAGTTCCTGGGGCCCCCAGATCAAATAGCCGGCGCCCAGACCGAAGAAGCCCAAGGCGAGGGGCGGAAATTGTGAAGCGGCAAACGTGACATTCATTGAAACCTCCAAGGGAGAGATAACATGGGGGGAACACCGAGCAGTGCTGTCGATCGATCAGCGAGGTAGGCCTATCGCCGCGCGTAGCGCAGGTCGGCGGTGAACCAGGGTGCAGGGTGAATGAACTATCGGGTCCGACGGCGCCTTGGTACTGCATGCTCACGTTCCGCTTGCGCGACGCGCACAGCGGCATTCACCGTGTCGTGACAGCGGAGTCCCACGATGAGACACGTCCGCCGCCTCGGTCGCGCATCCGGCAACGCCTTCTGGAATCCCTTCGATGAATCTCGATGCTGCCCGCGTCGCGGTCTGCAGACACGACCCCCAGGTGTGCCCGCGGCGCTCCATCGACTCGGCGGCAAGCAACGCCACGACAGCGCCCAGCGTCAGGGCGAGGGGATGCGGCCGGGAGGCGTACACATCAGCGACAGTGCTATTCGCGACCCGACGCTGACGGCGGCACACCCGCCTTGATCAACGCCAGGCTCACGATGCTGTCGGTTGCCGCCGGGCAGTTGGAGTAGCGGCCACGACAGAAATCAGCCCAGCCACGTCGATGCGGCGAGCGGTAGCCAGCTCCGCGGTCGCGGACACAACTGTCCAGCAGGTCGATAGTGTCAACGATGTCGATCACGGTTCTCTCCAGTCTCAGCACCACGGATTGCGCCCGCGCGTGGAACCGCGTGCTGCGTCGTTTGTGTTGCTCTCGCCGGCTTGGCAGAAGTGGCACCCGTCGTGGACCAGCTCATACGCGCGTGCCAGCAAGACCCCGCTCACGACGACTGCGTGGCGATCATCGCGGACGATGAATCGATCGGCGCCACAATCAATCACGTGACTGCCCATTGCCGTCGCTCCTCCTGCAAAACGTCGCTT
>JAVHVL010000192.1:0-5105 GCA_032160565.1 Pseudonocardiales bacterium
GCCACTGCGGCGCGGCGCGTCGGCGGCCGCGAGCTGCAACGGGCGGCGGCGTCATCCGCACACCGTATCCGTGCCCGCCCGGTGCGCCGGAACGCTCAGGCGCGGTCGACGAGCGGCAGCGAGCGCAGCCCGCGCTCGAGATGCCACTGCAGATGCGCGGCGATCAGCCCGCTGGCCTCGCGCCGGGCGGCGTCGTCGCTGGCATCGGCGTGCGCCCAGTCGCCGCTGAGCAGCGAGCTCATCAGCTCGACCGACTCGCGCTGCGGGCGCACGGACCCGGCTGGGCGGCAGTTCTCGCACACCGCTCCCCCGGCCGCCACGTTGAACGCCGCGTGCGGGCCGCGCGCCGAGCACTTGGCGCACTCGGCGAGCGCGGGCTCCCAGCCTGCGTTGGACATGGCGCGGATGAAGAACGCGTCGAGGATCAGGCTCGACGGGTGCGCGTGCTCGACGAGCGCGCGCAGAGCACCGACCACGAGCAGGTAGAGGCGCAGGGCCGGCTCCCCCTCCTCGGTCAGCCGCTCTGCCGTCTCGCAGATGGCCGACACCGTGGTCCACCGGCCGTAGTCGTTGGCCAGCCGCGCACCGTAGGCGCCGAGGGATTCGGTCTGCGTCACCAGATCCAGCCCGCGGTGGCCGCCGGGCGCCTGCTGCCCCTCGGCCAGCCGGGTGTGCAGCTGCACATCGATGTGGCTGCCCGGCTCGAGGCGTGCGCCGAACTTGGAGCTGGTGCGCCGAACTCCCTTGCCCACGGCTCGGACCCGGCCGTGGCGGCGGGTCAGCAGGGTGACGATCCGGTCGGCCTCGCCGAGCTTGTGCACCCGGAGGACGACCGCCTCGTCACGGTAGAGGGGCATCCGTCCATCGTCCCACCGTCAGGCGACGGCGAGCGGTTCCGCCGCGACCGGCTCGCGCAGCGATCGATGCAGCGCGAGCGAGATGCCCCCCATCAGCAGCCCGGCCGCGATCGTCACGGTGAACGCGACCCGCGCGCCGTGCGCGTCGGCGATGCCCCCCACCGCCGCGGAGCCCGCGCCGTAGCCGAGGTTCAGCCCGGTGGTGAGCCAGGCCAGCCCCTCGGTCAGCGCCGAGCCGGGGACGATCTTCTCGATCAGCCCGAATGAGGTGATGAGCGTCGGGGCGACCCCCAGCCCGACGATGAAGGCGCACACCGCCAGCACGACGACGTTCGTCGCGGCGAGGAACACGAACGGCAGCACGGCGAAGATCAGCGCGTGCAGCCGATACCGCTCCAGCACGTCCGTCCGCCAGTGGCGAGCGCCGTAGGTGAAGCCGGCGATCCCGCTGCCGAGGGCCATGCAGGCGAGCACCGCGCCACTGGCGGCACGCTGCCCGTGCTGGCCGCAGAAGGCCACCATGGTGACCTCCGCGCTGGCGAACAGCGCGCCCATCGCCGCGGCGGCGGCGATGAGCAGCAGCATGCCGCGCGAGCGCAGCGGCGAGGCCAGGCGCGGCGCACCGACCGCATGCGGCGCCGGTTCGGTGTCGCGCTGCGTCCAGAGCCACGCGGCGCCCACGACGACGACCGCGACAGCGAGGTACAGCACGAGCACCGCGTCCACCTGGGTGGCGATCAGCGTGGCGATCAGCGGGCCGACGACGAAGATCAGCTCGTCCAACGTGGATTCCAGCGAATAGGCGGTGGTCAGCTCCGGCCGGCCGGCGAGCGCCTTCGACCACCGGGCCCGGGTGAGCGAACCCACTGACAGGTAGGCGAATCCGGCCACGAAGGTCGGTGCGACCAACGTCCACTCCGGCGCGTCGGCCTCGAGGAGGAGCGCGAGGCAGATGACCGCCGCCGCGTGCACCGCGGTGGCCGGCGCGATCAGCCGCCGCTGGCCGTACCGGTCGACGAGGCGGGCCAGGATCGGATTGCCGGGCGCCCCACCCAGGATGTAGCAGGCGCTGAGCACTCCGGCGAAGCCGTAGTGCCCTGTCCGGCCGGAGACGATGAGCACCAGCGCGATCGGGTAGATGGCGATCGGCACGCGCATCACGAAGCCGGCGGCGCAGAACGCCGCGGTGCCCGGGGCGCGGAAGACCGCGCGATACGTCTTGAACATGGTTCAGAAGCCCAGCCGATCGAGCTTCTTCGGGTCGCGCTGCCAGTCGGCCTCGACGGCGACGTGCAGGTCGAGGCGCACCCGCGACCCGAGCAGCTCCTCGATGCCGGCACGCGCGGTGGTGCCGATCTGCTTCAACCGCGCGCCCCGGGTGCCGATCACGATCCCCTTCTGGCTGGAGCGCTCGAGGTGGATGGTGGCGAAGATGTCGACGAGGTCGCTGCGCCCTTCCCGCGGCCCCATCTCCTCCACGGTGACCGCGATCGAGTGCGGCAGTTCGTCACGCACACCCTCGAGCGCCGCCTCGCGGATCAGCTCCGCGACGCGGGTCTGAACATCGTTGTCGGTGGTGATGTCGTCCGGGTAGAGGCGCGGCCCCTCCGGGAGATGGCCGATGAGCAGGTCGCCCAGCAGGTCGACCTGTGTGCCGGACACCGCGGACACCGGGACGATGTCCGCGAAGTCGCCGAGCTCGCTGACGGCCTGTAGCTGCTGGGCGATCTGGTCACGGGAGGCGGCGTCGGTCTTGGTGACGATGGCGAGGACTGGCGCTTTCAGCTGGGCCAGCTCGGCCGCGATGAACCGGTCTCCCGGCCCCACCTTCTGATCGGCCGGCACGCAGAAGCCGATGACATCGACCGCGGCGAGCGTGTCGCGAACGACGTCGTTGAGCCGCTGCCCGAGCAGCGTGCGCGGCCGGTGCAGCCCCGGGGTGTCGACGAGGATCAGCTGGGCGTCCGGGCGGTTGACGATGCCGCGGACGGCGTGCCGGGTGGTCTGCGGTTTGGCGCTGGTGATCACGATCTTGCTGCCGACCAGCGCGTTCGTGAGGGTCGACTTGCCGGCGTTCGGGCGGCCGACGAAGCAGCAGAAGCCCGAGCGGTAGGTCATGTGGTCATCCTCCCACCCGGTCGCGACGTTGTTGCCGGTGTCAAGCACTGGGTGAATTACCACTTCAAGACCGACCAGGGCATCGAGTTCCTGACCCAGGCCGACGCGGACCGCATCGCCGGCGAGGACGCCGAATACCACCGCCGGGATCTGGGGCAAGACGTCCCGATTCCAAATTGCTGAAGGCTGCTGATGAAACCGGGCGTGCCAGCTAGCCGGCCGCAGCGAGGGAGATGGCGGTCTGCAGCTCACGCAGCCAGGCGGTGGCGCGGAGTTCGGTGAAGGTGGCGCGGGCAGCGGCCAGGTGTGCAGTGGCGTCGGCTGAGCGTCCTTGGCGGGTGAGCCAGGTGCCGAGGGTGGCCTGGGTCCGGGCCTGGTCCGGGACGGCGCCGAATGCCGCGAGGGCGGCGATGCCGTCGAGCAGGTCACGCTCGACGTCAGCGGGGTCAGTCGTCGAGTCGGGGTCGAGGGCTTCGATGGTGCCCCGCAGGCGGGGCAGTTCGGCGGCGAGCAGCGGGCTCCAGCGGGTGGGGGGCACGTCGGTCACGGGCCGCAGCAGTTCCCGGGCGCCGGGGAAGTCTTGGGCATCGATCATCCACTCCACGGCGAGCGCCCACAGGTGTGGGAAGTCGTCGTCAAGCGCGTTGTAGCGGAACGCCAGTTCTACGACTCGGTGACATGAGGAGATGAGGGTCGCAGTGTCGCCGCTGATCCTGGCGTGCATCGCCCGGTTGGTGGCGGGGAAGAGCGTGTCGTATGACTCCAGGTTCGAGTTCTCCGCACCGGCGGCTAAGCGGTCGAGAGCTACGAGATCGACTCCTTCGTCGCGTGCGGCAGCGATGTGGGCCGATTCGAGTTGAAAGCTCGCCTCGTGCATCGGCGCGGGTTGCCGCTCGGTCAGCAGGGGCCGGTCGCGGAGCGCGGCGACCTCGTCCCAGCGGCCGGCGATAGTGAGGGCTATCGACTGGTTGATCGCCGTGTGCCAGCACAGACTGCTGTTGCCGATCTGCTCGCAGATGGTCATCGCCTGGTGGCCGGCTGCCAGGGCGGCGTCGAGGTCGCGGGTCAACTCGTAGGCGAGCATGTTGAGCAGCGTCCGACCGAGCTCGAACCCGAGCCGGTGTTCGCGGGCGACCTCAGCGGCGAGGTTGAGCAGGGCCAACCCCACTCGGGGGTGCCCGCGCAGGAAGTAGCTGATCGCGCAGCCGTTGAGGCAGTGCGTGATCTCGCGCGGATCGCCGGAGTCCTCGGCCAGGCCGAGGGCTCGGTCCACCCAGATGGTGCCCTCGGCGATCCGGGCCAGCTCGCTGAGCGACGCCGAGATCTCGCGGGCCAGCCGGGTCGCGGCGCGGGCGGGTAGGCCGTCGAGGGCGCCCTCGTCGAGGTAGGGCTCGAGCAGCGGCCACCCTTCGCGTAGCCGGCCCGACAGCCGGTACGCCACCGCGGCGAGGGTGACGGCATTGGCGACGTCGACGCGGTCCCCTGGCAGGCGGCCAGTCGCCATGGGCAGCGAGTGCTCGATGCAGTCCTCATGCAGACCCCCCGCTTGCGCTGCGTCGGCGGCGGCCAGATGGAGCCGGATCACATCCGCCGGGTCGATCGGAAGCGCCAGCGCTTCGGCGTAGGCCCGCAGAGCGTTTGTTGGTGCGCCGACTGCCAGCGACCGTTCAGCCGAGCGCTCGAGCCAGCGGGCCAGTCGGCGGCCTAGATCGGCTCGTTGCGGGTCATCGGGTCCGGCCAGGCCGATCGCGTCGCGCAGATGCTGAGCGATCACCGTGCTCAGCTCGGTGTCGCTGTCGGCGAATGATTCGAGGTAGGTGACCGCGGCGAGGTGGCCCTCGAGCCGGTCGCGGCGCGATTGGGTTTGGTAGGCCACCGTCCGCACGACGGTCTGGACGAAGGCGTACTGGCCCTCTTCGGCTGAGAGCCGGTCGGTGATCGTGGTGAGCAGGTCACGCCCGATCAACTCGCGTAACAGGATCGGCAGGTCGTCGGTGCGCCCGGTGGTCGCCGCGAGCGCGCCGAGGGTGAACGTCTGCCCGAGTACCGACGCGGCCGCGAGGGCGGACCTCTCCGCGGCGGGCAGCAGATCCAGGCGGCTGGCAACGAGGACCTGCAGGCTCGCGGGGG
>JAVHVL010000231.1:0-6379 GCA_032160565.1 Pseudonocardiales bacterium
GCTCCAACAGGCCGGCCAGCGCCGCGCACAGGCACAGCAGCCCCACGCCGAGCCGATCCAGCGAGTCCTCGCTCATGGCGCCAGCCCGGCGAACAGGTCACCCTCGCGACCGTCCTCGTCGCGATCCGGGCCGAGCTCGCCGCGCACCAGCCGGAAGTACTCGGTGGCGAGCACCTCCCGGCCCAGCATGTTGGACAGCGCGAAGA
The DNA here is from genome assembly GCA_032160565.1 of Pseudonocardiales bacterium. Lineage (GTDB taxonomy): Bacteria > Actinomycetota > Actinomycetes > Mycobacteriales > Jatrophihabitantaceae > RYN-117. The sequence goes on from JAVHVL010000231.1 coordinate 207, forward strand.
ACACCCCGTCCACCGCGATCTGCGTGCGGTGCGCCGCGAGCGCGGCCAGCTTGGCCTCCCCGAAGCCGGTGCCGTCGACGACGGTGGTGACCTGATCGTCCTCGACACCGAAGGGGAGATCGTCGACGTCCGCGACGCCGAACTGCGCCTGCGCGCTGCCCGCGAGCGCCTCGAAACCGCGGCGCAGCACGGACTTCGGCGTGGCCGTCCAGTACACCTTCGCCACCTGCCACGGGTCGCCCTCGCCGTGAGCGGTGTCGACCGCGGCGTCCACGGCAGCCATCGCGACGCGGTGCGCCATGATGTGGTCGGGGTGGCCGTACTCGCCGTTCTCGTCGTAGGTCACGACCACCTGCGGGCGCACCTCACGGATCACCGCGACGGCCGCCGCCACGGCCGCCCGGAACACCTCCGGCTCGGCCGCCGCACGCCAGAACGCGCGTGGGTGCTCGTTCGCGGGGGTGCCCATCATGCCGCTGTCGCGGAACCGGCCGGCACCACCCAGAAAGCGGTGATCGGTGACGCCCAGGGCGCGCGTCGCCTCGGCAAGCTCGCCGATGCGGTAACCGCCCAGCTGGTCGGCCTGCGCCGCCTCCAGCTGGATGAGCTCCGGGGCGAGCACCTCGCCCTCTTCGCCCAGCGTGCACGTCACCAGGGTGACCTGCGCGCCGTCCGCGGCATATCGGGCCATGGTGCTGCCCGACCCGATCGACTCGTCGTCGGGGTGCGCGTGGACGAGCAGCAACCTACGGTCAGTCACGATTGCGAAGGTTACCGGCCGCCCGTTGGCGAACTCAGCTCACGGGTGTCGAGCCCGGCCCGCAAACAACGGCAGTGTCTACAGCGGCCTCAAATGACGGCAGTGTCTACAGCCGCGTAGTGGCAGGCGACCGGGTGGCCGATGTCGCGGTTCTCCGCCGCCGGCTCGACGTCGATGCACTTCTGCTGCTCGGCCTCGCTGAGCTGGCCGGCGAACTTGAAGCAGCGGGTACGGAACCGGCAGCCGGACGGCGGGTTCACCGGGCTGGGGAGGTCGCCCTCGAGCAGGATCCGCTTCCGGTTCCGCTCCCGGGACGGGTCCGGCAGCGGGATCGCCGACAGCAGCGCCTGGGTATACGGATGTGCCGGGCGCTTGAACAGCTCCGTGGTCGGCGCGGTCTCGACGATCTTGCCGAGGTACATCACCGCGACGCGGTCGGAGATGTGGCGCACCACCGACAGGTCGTGCGCGATGAACACGTAGCTGAGCCCCAGCCGGTGCCGGAGGTCGTCGAGCAGGTTGATCACGCCGGCCTGGATCGAGACGTCCAGAGCGGACACCGGCTCGTCCAGCACGAGCAGCCGCGGGTTCAGCGCCAGAGCGCGCGCGATGCCGATGCGCTGCCGCTGGCCGCCGGAGAACTCGTGCGGGTACCGCATGGCGTGCTCGGGGTTCAGGCCGACCAGCGACATGAGCTCGGCGACCCGCTTGCGGAGCTCGGCACCCGAGGCGACCTTGTGGATCACCAGCGGCTCGGCGATGATCCGCGAGACCTGCATGCGCGGGTCCAGCGATGCGTACGGGTCCTGGAAGACGAGCTGGATGTTGCGGCGGATCGGGCGCATCTTGCCGCGGGACAGCCCGGCCAGTTCAGTGCCCTCGAACAGCACGCTGCCGGACGTGGCCGGCTGCAGGTTCAGGATGGCGCGGCCGGTCGTGGACTTGCCACAACCGGACTCGCCGACCAGGCCGAGCGTCTCGCCCGGATAGACGTCGAAGGAGACGCCGTCGACGGCCTGCACGTTGGCGATCAACCGCTTCAGCACCCGGCTGCGCACCGGGAAGTACTTCTTCAGGTCGGTGACCCGCAGCACCGGCTGCTCGTCCAGGCTGCGCTCCGCGGGCTTCTCGAACGTCACGGAGCTCATCGGATCTCTCCATCGTGGGCGGCCACGTCAGGAGTGGCCGGCAACTCGTGGCCGCTCGGCTCGGGCTGAAGCGCACCAGCAGCCGAGACATTGACCTCGGTGGGGAGTGCGGCATCGGAACTCGTCGCCTCGAACACCTGCCCGGCCTCGTAGCGGTCCTGGCCGATCAGCTCATGACTGCGGATGCACGCCGCCACGTGCAGCTCCTTGCCGTCCACCTGGCGCAGCTCCGGCTCGGCCGTACTGCACTTAGGGACGTGCATCGGGCAGCGCGGGCTGAACGGGCAGCCCGGCGGCAGGTTCTGCAGCGACGGCGGCGTGCCGAGGATCGGCGTCAGCCGCTCCTGCCCCTCGACGTCCAGGCGCGGCAGCGAGTTGAGCAGCCCGACCGTGTACGGCATCCGCGGCCGGTAGAACACGTCGTCGACGGAGCCCACCTCGACGGCGCGGCCGGCGTACATGACCATCACCCGCTCGGCCATGCCGGCGATCACGCCGAGGTCGTGGGTGATGAGCACGAGCGCAGCACCCGTCTCCTGCTGCGCGGCCTTGATCGCCTCGAGCACGGTGGCCTGCACCGTGACGTCCAGCGCGGTGGTCGGCTCGTCGGCGATGATGACGTCCGGGTCGTTGGCCATGGCGATCGCGATCACCACGCGCTGCCGCATGCCGCCGGAGAACTCGTGCGGGTAGCTGTCCACCCGCTCGGCGGCGTGCGGGATGCCGACGATCTTCAGCAGCTCGATGGCGCGCGCGCGTGCGGCCTTGCGGGAGATGTCCTTGTCGTGCACGCGGAGCGTCTCGGCGATCTGGACGCCGACCTTGTAGACCGGGTCGAGGGAGGTCATCGGGTCCTGAAAGATCATCGCGATCTTCTTGCCGCGCACGGCGGACATCGCCCGGTCCTTGGTGCCGAGCAGCTCCGAGCCGCGGAAGCGCACCGATCCGGTGACCCGCGCCGACTTGTCCAGCAGCCCCATCACGGCCATCGAGGTCACCGACTTGCCGGAGCCCGACTCGCCGACGATGCCGAGCGTCTCGCCCCGGCGCACTTCGTAGCTGACGCCACGGACCGCGTGCACACCGCGGCCGCCGCCCCCGAACGTGACGTTCAGGTTGTCGACGGACAACAGCACCTCGCCTGCCGCGGGTGGCGCCTCAGCGGTGTCGAACTCGACGGCCACATCTGCCTCTCCGGACGTCGCACTGCTCATGGACGTCATCTAGTCACGGACCCGGTTGTTGCGCGGGTCGAAGGCGTTCCGGATGCCCTCACCGACCAGGTTCGTGGCGAGGACGATGATCAGGATCAGGATGCCCGGGTAGTAGAACAGCCAGCTGCGGGTGTTCACCGCGTCGACGCCCTTCGAGACGAGCAGCCCGAGCGAGGTGTCGGGGATGCGGACGCCGTAGCCCAGGTAGGTGATCGACGTTTCGGCGACGATCGACGTGGCCGCGAACAGCGTGGCGAACACCAGGATCGTGCTCAGCGTGTTCGGGATCATGTGCCGGAAGATGATCCGGAAGTTGCTCGCCCCCATGGCGTGCGCGGCCTCGACGAACTCACGCTCCTTCAACGACAGGAACTGCGCACGCACCAGGCGACTGAGCCCCATCCAGCCGAACAGCCCGAACAGCACGCCGATGCCCGGTGCGGTGCCGGCCGTGTTCGGGTACTGCGCGCAGGCCAGGATGAGGATCACCAGGTACGGCACGGTCAGCATGATGTCGACGAAGCGCATCAGCAGGTTGTCGGCGACCTTGCCGAAGTAGCCGGCCATCGCGCCCACCGTGATGCCGATCGTCAGGGCGATGCTCGTCGAGATCACGATGATGAGCAGGTCTCGCTGCGTACCGCGGAACAGCTGCGCGAGCAGGTCGAACCCTGTCTCGTTCGTGCCCAGGACGTGGCCCTGCTGTCCGGGATGGACCGACAGCGCCTTCGGGTCGGGGACGTTGAACTTCCACTTGTAGAAGTACGGCGCGATGTAGGCCGTGGCGATGATGATCACGAACACGATCGCCGCGATCATCGACAGCCAGCCGTGCGTGAAGCGGTCGAGTGCCTGGCGGGCCTGTGACTTTGACGTTCCGCCGAACTCGTCGCCGAGTTCCGGCGATCGTTGGCCGCTGGCCTCCAGAACCTGCATCTCCGAGGGTTGGATGCTCATGACCACATCTCCTTGTTCGCGCCGAGTCTGCTCATGACAGCCGGATCCGGGGATCCAGCGCGGCGTAGAGCAGATCCGCGAAGAGGTTGAACATCACGACGAAGACGGCGGAGACCATCACCCAGCCCACGACGGCATTGATGTCCTGATTGCCCAACGCGGTGTTGAGGTACTCACCCATGCCATGCCAGACGTACACGCGTTCGGTGATGATGGCACCACCGAACAGCGCGCCCACATCGATCGCCACGATCGTCGTGAGCGGGATCAGCGCGTTGCGCAGGCCGTGGCGCCGGATCACCGTCTTCCAACGGACGCCCTTGGCCCGCGCCAGCCGCATGTAGTCGGCGTCGAGCACGTCGATCATCGACGCCCGCTGGTAGCGGATCCAGCCGGCGGTGGTGATGAGCGCCAGGGAGATCGTCGGCAGGATCAGGTGCAGCAGCTGCGAGTGCAGGATCTCGCTGTGCGTGCCGTACGACGAGATCCCGAAGTCCTCGTCACCGGTGGTCTTGAAGTCCGTGCCCGCGTGCTGGTTGAGGTAGATGGCGCCCTGCTTGAGCAGCGCCGCGAAGAAGAAGGTCGGCAGGGCGATCAGCATGAACGTCAGGATCGTCACGACGAAGTCGATCGGCTTGTCCTTGCGCACGCCGGACACGACGCCCGCTATGACCGCGATGAGGATGGCGACGATGATCGCCACGATGATCATGCGCATGGTGATCTCGAGGCGGGTCGCCAGTGCGGTGGAGACCGGCGCGTTGTTGACGTCGTTGCCGAAGTTGAACCGGATGAACGCGATGCTGTGGAAGTCGAACCGGATCAGATGGGTCAACCACTCCCAGTACCGGGTCAGAATCGGACGGTCGAGGCCGAGCAGGTGCGCCTGCCGCTCGATCGTCCCCGGGGGCAGCAGCGGCTGCTGGCGCAGCTTCTGCAGCGGGTCGTACTGGCTTGCCGCGTACACGTACACGATGAACGACGCGGCCAGCAATACGAAGATGCTGTTGATGAAGCGTCGCACTGTGAAGATCAGCATTGCGGAACCTCGTTCATCCTGTCGCGGCCCCTCCGTTGGGAGAGGTTAACCGCGATGATGCCATTCCTGCAGGCGTGGGACGAGAGGGGTCACCCCTGACCCAGCCGGGCCGGACGTGCCGGTGCCGAGACTCGATGTTCCGAGCCTCGGCACCGGTCCTTGCCGAGCGGGTACTTACCCGACCGAGAAGGAGTCGTTGTTCCACAACGGGCCGGCCTGCGTGGAGTTGTCGGCGATCCCCTTGTAGTTGGAGTCGTACGCCAGCAGGGTCGGCTTCTGGTACAGCGGGAGGGTGAACATGTCGCCCCACAGCAGCTGGTCGGCCTTGTTCGCTGCCGCGATCTCCTCCTGCGGGGTGGCTGCCTGCGCCAGCGCCGTCAGCGTGGAGTCCACCGCGGCGTCGGCACCGTGGGTGTAGTTCTGGCCCTGCGCCCCGCCCTGAGCCGCCAACGACTGGTAGATCGAGTTGTTCGCTGAGAGCGACGGGCCCGCCACCCACGCGAAGAGCGCGATCTGGAAGCCACCGGCCTCTAGGGAGTCCGGCTTCTCCTTGCCGGCGAAGATGTTGGCACTCGGCGTCTCGGTGAGCTTGATGCCGGCTGCCTTCACCTGCTGGGCCATCAGCTGGACGGTGGTGTCACGAAGCGGGTTGTTCTGCGTCGTCATGACGTTGAACGCCAGCTTCTTGCCGTTGAGCGTGTAGTAGCCGTCCGAACCCATCGTGGCGCCGATGCCTTCGAGCAGGGACTTCGCCTTGGCGACGTCCTGCTTGGCGTAGGCACCGCTGTGGTCCTCGTAGCCGGCCTGGTTGGCAACCAGCAGCCGGTTACCGAGCACGGACGCCTTGTCACTGAACTTGCCGACCGTGCCCGCGACGAGCGCCGGGCGGTCGACCGCATAGGCAATGGCCTCGCGGACTTCCTTGTGAGCGAGGAGCGGGTCGCGGGTGTTGAAGTCGATGTGCTCGAACGACGGGCCGAAGTTGATCGACGTCGTCACGTTGCTGAGCTTCTTCAAGTTGGCGACGAGGTCGAGCTGCGGCTGCGGGTAGATCA
>JAVHVL010000303.1:0-2887 GCA_032160565.1 Pseudonocardiales bacterium
GCCGGGGCCGCCCGGACGGCCGACGAGGCCAAGTCGGCGCGCAAGCGCCGCGCCGCCACCGCGGCCTGACACGTACCGCCGCCCAGCGCCCCCGCTTCTAGCGCCCCCGCTTGCCCCGTGGCCGCGGCCGGGTGGCCGGTTCGGCGATCTCATGGTTCCCGAGCAGCACGTGCAGAAAGCCGGCGAGGGCCCGCTCGTCCGGCTCGAGCAGTTGCCTGCGCAGCGGCGGGCTGGCGGCCAGCTGATCCTGGAACGTCCCGGCGGCGAACGTCCCGAGGACGTGCGGATGCACGTAGTGCTCCCGCGCCACCGCCCGGGTGTTGTGCGGCTGCTCGGCCGCCGCATCGACGGCCGCGAGGACCGCCACGTCAGGGTCGGCGTCCGGGTGGGCGGCGAGGAAGTCGAAGGCCGTCCGGGTGCCGCGCCAGGTCCGGAAATCCTTCGCCGTCATGCGGCCGCCGGTCAGCTGAGCCAAGAGCGCGTTGACCTCCGCGGAGTCCACGGGCTGCCCGTCGACGGTGAACAGCCGACGGCGTCGCTGCTCCGCCAGCTGCCCGACGACGTTCGCCACGGCGGCGTCCCGCAACACGATGCGCGCCCGCTTGCCCGACTTGGCCGGGAAGTCGAACTCGACCGTTCGCGCGTTGAGCAGATCGCGCAGCTCGCGCCACTCCGGGTGGTAGATGTACTGCTTGCGCCCGCGATCGTCCTCGCCGGTCGCGAGCAGGTGGCCGTTCGGCGCCGGGCAGATCCATACATTGCGCCACGCGGGCGGGATCGCCAGCTGCACGATGCGGTCCTTGAGGGCGGCGTCGACGACCACGTTGCCCGCCGGGTCGAGGTAGGTGAACCCGCGGCCGCGGCGCAGCCGGGTCAGGCCGGGCCCGCCGGACTCGACGTACACCAGCCCGGCGGACTCGGCGCAGCGCTGCGCGTCGCTGTAGAGCTCCTCGATCGCGGCCGCGGCAGCCGCCGTGCTCTTCGCCTCAGCCGCCGTGCTCTTCGCCACGGCCCCCTCCCCTCGCCCCTCGGCCGCTCGCCCGCAGCATTCCCATCCGGCCGCGGTCCTACCCGCCGCTGCCGCGTCGAGCCGAGGCCGCGAGTTATCGTGGGTGCCATGCGACGCGGCCCAATCGCCGAAGTCCGCGGCCTCCACGCACCGATCCGGAGCGGCACTTGACTGCGCGCACGCCCGGCTACCGCCACGAGGCCTTCCCCTACGCAGGGCACGCGGAGTTCGTCCACTCGTCGGCGGAGTTCCTGCGCGCCGGCCTGCGCAACGACGAGCGCGCCATCCTGGTGGCCGTCGCGGACAAGGCGGCCGACGTCCGGGACGAGCTCGGCCCGGACGGCGACCTGGTCGCCTTCGTGGACATGGACACCGTGGGGCGCAATCCGAGCCGGATCATCTCGGTCTTCCAGGGGTTCCTGGCCGAGCAGCCGGGGCGGCCGGCTCGCGGCCTCGGCGAACCGATCTATCCAGGGCGGTCGGACGAAGCGCTGGTAGAGGCCCAGCTGCACGAGCTCCTGCTGAACTCGCCGGTCGGCGACGGCTGGGACTTCTGGCTCGGCTGCCCGTACGACACCACCGCGCTGGACGTGGACGTGCTGGCGGAAATGCGTGCCAGCCACCCGTACACGGCGGGCGCGGCGGAGCAGGCCTATCGGGCCGACATGCTCACCGAGGAGATGTTCGCGACCGCGCTGCCGAGCGCCCCGTCCGACGCCCGCGTGCACCCCGTCGACGCGGACGACCTGGCCGGGCCCCGAAGGTTCCTGCGGGCAGTCGCCGGCGAGCTCGGGCTCATCGGCGCGCGCGTCGACGACCTGATCTATGCGGTGAACGAGGTGGTCACCAACAGCGTGCGGCACGGTGACGGGCGCCCCGTGCTGTCGGTGTGGACCGACCAGGGGCGGCTGGTGTGCGACGTGCGCGACGGCGGCTGGATCCGCGACGCGCTCGTCGGGCGGCTGGCACCACCCACCAGCGACACCGGCGGGCGCGGGCTGTGGCTGGTGCACAACCTCTGCGATCTGGTGCAGGTGCGCTCGGCGCCGGGGGGTACGTCCGTGCGCATGTATCTCGACTACTGAGCGGGCGCGCTCGGTCGCCGACGCCTTGTAGCCTCCGCAGGGTGGGCGAGGTGGTGCGCAGGGCCGTCGAGGTCGGTGGCCGGCGCATCTCGTACTGGGAGGCCGGCCCGCGTGACGGCTCCGTCGTCGTGCTGATCCACGGCTTGGCCTCCGACAGCGGCACGTGGGACCGCGCAATCGGTCCGCTCGCCGAGAGGGGCCTGTGGGTGATCGCGCTGGACCTCATCGGGCACGGCGAATCCGCCAAGCCCGCCGGCGGCTACCTGCTGGACGACTTCGCGGCGTCGCTGAGCGCGTTCGTCGCGGCCCTCGGCGTCCGAGGTGCGACGATCTGCGGGCACTCGCTGGGCGGGGCCATTGCCGTCCATTTCGCGTACCACTACCCCGACCAGGTGGATCGGCTCGTGCTCGTCTCCGCCGGTGGCCTCGGCCGCGAGGTGCACCTGTTGCTCCGGGCCGCCGCACTGCCGGGTGCGCCCAAGCTGCTGGAGCTGGCGATGCGGCCGGGGCTCACCCGCCTGTACCGGCAGCCGGCCCTGCACCGCGCGCTGCGGCTGACGCCGGAGAACCTCGTCAACCTCGGGCGGGCCGGGCGGGCGCTCGGTGAGCCGGCTGGTCGGGCTGCGTTCTTCGCCGCGCTGCGGGGGGTGATCGCGCCGGCCGGGCAGCGCGGCTCGTTCATCGAGATGCAGTACCTCGCCGAGTACGTCCCGACGATGTTCGTCTGGGCCGAGGGTGACGGCGTCATCCCGGTCGCACAGGCGCACGCCGCGCGGGAGCACTTGCCGGACAG
>JAVHVL010000396.1:0-2617 GCA_032160565.1 Pseudonocardiales bacterium
CCTTTCCCAACCGGTGAACATGTCGGCTCTCCTCGGGCTCTCGGTGGCTGACACGACCTAGGGTACGCCAGCCGCCGACACGTACTGGCTCAGCGCAGCGGCCAGCCCGGGGTTGACGCGGGCGTGCAGCAGGGTGCCGTGCGCGGTGTGTTCGGTGCGCAGTACTTCGGCGGTTTCGTGCATCCGCGCCACCAGGTCACCACGCGTGTAGGGCAGCAGCACGTTCACTTCGATGTCCGGGCTGGGCAGGCGCAGCTCGATCAGCTGCTGCAGCTGCTCGATCCCGGCACCGGTCCGGGCGGACACGAACGTCGCGTCCGGGGCGAGGCGGCGCAGTCGCAGCAGCATCTCCGGATCGGCGGCGTCCACCTTGTTGAAGACCAACTGCTCGGGGACGTGCAATGCGTCGATATCGGCCAGCACGGCGCGCACCGCGCGGATCTGCGCCTCGGGGTCGGCGTCCGCGGCGTCGACGACGTGCAGGATCAGGTCGGCCTCGCCGACCTCCTCGAGCGTCGAGCGGAACGCCTCGATCAGCTGCGTGGGCAGGTGGCGCACGAACCCCACGGTGTCGGCCAGCGTGTACGGCCGGCCGTCGGACGCCTGGCAGCGCCGGACGGTCGGGTCGAGGGTGGCGAACAGCGCGTTCTCGACGAGCACGCCGGCGCCGGTCAGGTGGTTGAGCAAGGAGGACTTGCCGGCATTCGTGTAGCCGGCGAGCACGACACTGGGGACGCGCCGATCGATGCGCTGGGCACGCTTCACGTCGCGCGCCGTCTTCATGCCGGCGATCTCCTTGCGCAGCTTCGCCATCCGCGAATTGATCCGCCGGCGGTCGATCTCGATCTTCGTCTCACCGGGGCCGCGGCCACCGATGCCGGCGCCGCCCGCCGCCCGGCCGCCGACCTGGCGGGACAGCGACTCACCCCAGCCGCGCAGCCGCGGAAGGAGGTATTGCATCTGCGCGAGCTCGACCTGCGCCTTGCCCTCCTTGGAGCGGGCGTGCTGAGCGAAGATGTCGAGGATGAGCGCGGTTCGGTCGACGACCTTGACCTTCACCACCTCCTCCAGCTGGCGCAGCTGGCCCGGAGTCAGCTCACCGTCGCAGATCACCGTGTCCGCGCCCTCGGCGGTGACGATGTCCCGCAGCTCCTTGGCCTTGCCGGAGCCGATGTACGTGGCCGGGTCGGGGCGGTCGCGGCGCTGAATGAGGCCGTCGAGCACCAGCGATCCGGCGGTCTCGGCCAGCCGCGCCAGCTCCGCCAGCGAGTTCTCGGCCTCGGCCAGCGTGCCCGTCGTCCAGACCCCGACGAGAACCACCCGCTCGAGGCGCAGCTGCCGGTATTCGACCTCGGTGACGTCCTCGAGCTCGGTCGACAGCCCCGCCACGCGGCGCAGCGCCTGCCGTTCGGCCAGCTCGTAGTCACCGGTGGAATCGTCGTCGTACGTGGGCGTGCCGTCAGAATTCGTCATGTCCCATCCATCGTGACACGTGGTGGCGACCAATTAGCCCTGTGCGGCCGCCAGCCACTCGTCGTCCAGCTCGATCTCGGCCACGAGCACGGCCGGGCCGGTGAGCAGCACCTCGCCGTCCGGGCGCCAGATGACCTCGCAGGTGCCACCCGGCACGTCCACCCTCCAGGCAGTGCCGTCGCCCCCCGTGCCGTCGCCCCCCGTGCCGTCGTTCGCCGTGCCGTCGTCCGTGGTGTCGTCCGTGGCGGTGGCCACCACAGCCGCGCAGATGCCGGTGCCGCAGGAGCGGGTCTCGCCGACCCCGCGCTCGTGCACCCGCATGATGAGGTGCCGTGGGCCGGCGCGGACGACGAATTCGACGTTCTGCCCGGTCGGCAGCGCGGGCTCGACATCCGGCGCGCGGCCCAGGTCCAGGGCTGCCAGCGCCGCCTCGTCGGCAACGGCGACAACCACGTGCGGATTGGGCATCTCGACGTGCCGGCCGACGGCGGGTACGTCGAGAGGCGCGGCGGTGACGACCGGCCGGTCGGCAAGAGTCCGGGGCCGACCCATGTCTACGGTGACGTCTCCGTCGCCGCGGGCCTGCACACGCTTGACTCCGCCGCGTGTCGCCACCGCCGCACTTGAGTCAACGAGGCCGACCCCCTGGAGGTATCGCACGAATACGCGCACGCCGTTGCCGCACATCTCGGCGATCGATCCATCCGCATTGCGGTAGTCCATGAAGAAGGGTGCCTCCAGGGCCATGTCCTTGGCCTCGGGGTCGTTCTCCGACCGCACGACGCGCAGCACGCCGTCGGCGCCGACGCCCGCGTGCCGGTCGCACAGGGCGCGCACCAGCTGGGGCGTGAGCGCCACGGCGCCGTCGAGGTCGGGCAGCACGACGAAGTCGTTCTCCGTGCCGTGCCCCTTCAGTACCCGCATACCTAGAGGGTAGGCGGAAGCAGCCGGCTCGCGGCGTCGACGAGGCCGGCCTGTGCGCCGTCCAGCCAGCGGATGCGCGGGTCGCGCCGGAACCACGAGCGCTGCCGGCGGACGAAGCGGCGCGTGGCCCGGACCGTCGCGGCCACGGCTTCCTCCAGCGAGTGGCATACCCGCCCCGCCCCGTCCAGGCAGTCGAGCAGCTGCGCGTAGCCCAAGGCCT
>JAVHVL010000421.1:0-3129 GCA_032160565.1 Pseudonocardiales bacterium
GTTCGCCATGTTGCGATAGCTGGCAAGCCCGGACTCGTCGGGGAACATGGCTGGGTAACCGCTGGTGTCTCCGTAGTAGTCGCGCAGCCAGGTATTGCCGCCGGCCTCGACCTCGGCGTAGGCCTGCTCGCGCGTCGCGGCTACGTGCATAGGCGTCACGAGCGTCCACTGGGTGCGATCGACGGTGTTGCCGTTCTCGGCTGCGACCTTCTGCACGATCTCCCAGTGATTGGTCAACTGCAGCCGGGCCGACGGCATGTACGAGCCAAGCGACAACAGGCCTACGCCGTGGCGGCCGGCCGCGGTCGCGCCCGACGGCGAGATCGTACTGGCGACCGACACCGGCAGGTGCGGCTTCTGGAACGACGGCAGCTGAATCATCGCGTTGTGCAGTTCGAACCAGTCCGACACGTGCGTCACTGGTTCGTCGCCACGCAGCAGCGACATGACCACTCCCAGGGCTTCGTCCATGCGCGCCCGGGTCGAGTCCATCTTGATGCCCCACATCTCGGCATCGGTCGAGAGCGCGCCGGGACCGCAGCCGAACATGACCCGTCCCTTGGTCAGCAGATCCAGGAACGTCATCCGCTCGGCGGCCATGAACGGGTGGTGGTAGGCCAGGCTCATCACGCCCGTCCCGAGGCGGATGTGCTTGGTCCGCTCGGCGGCCACGGCGATGAACATCTCCGGGAACGGGACGGGTTCCCAGCCTCCGCTGTGATGCTCACCGATCCACACCTCATCGAAACCGAGATCGTCGAGCCGCACGATCAGTGCGAGGTCCTCGTCGTAGGACGTCACCGGGTTGTGGTTCGGCGGGTGGAACGGAGCCAGGAACGATCCGAATCGAAGCGGCCACGCCTGTCCCACGGGTGTCTCCTTCGAAATTCTGTATCATTCGATGATTGAGATCTAAGCATGGCACATACATCGACACAAGCACGCTTGACCGCCGCCGCCCATCGTCTTTAGCATCCTGGAACGTGGTTCTACACAGCGAACAGCGGGGAATCGCATGACCGGCAGCGAGTTCGAATCCGACCAGACCGTGTTGGTCGAGCAGCGCGGATCCGTCCTCGTCATCACCATCGACCGCCCAGCTCAGCGCAACGCGATCAATGCCGCAGTCGCGCAACGATTGGCCGAAGCCTTCGACGAACTCGATCACCTCGAAGGTCTTCGAGCCGGCGTCCTGACCGGTGCCGGCGGCAACTTCTCCGCCGGCATGGACCTCAAAGCGCACGCGCGCGGCGAGGTCGCACACGTGCCCGGTCGAGGATTCGCCGGCATCGCCGAGTCACCCCCGCGCAAGCCGCTCATCGCCGCTGTCGAAGGCTGGGCGCTCGGCGGCGGGTTCGAGATCGTCCTGTGCTGCGACCTCGTCGTCGCGGCCGAAACCGCACGGTTCGGCCTGCCCGAGGTGCGCCGCGGTCTGGCCCCGCGCGCCGGCGGCACCTTCCGGCTCGCCCGCAAGCTGCCCCAGCCGCTCGCGATGGAGGCGCTGCTTACCGGCGAACCGATCACGGCGGCGAAGGCGGCGCAGTTCGGATTGGTCAACCGGGTGACCGCCGAAGGCGGAGCGCTCGAAGCGGCGATCGAACTAGCCCAGCTAGTGGCCGAGAATGCGCCGATGGCCGTGTCAGCAGCCAAACAGGTGCTCGTCGAGTCGAGCGGCTGGGCCGTCGGCACCGAGTTTGCCCGGCAGGAGCCCCTCCTCGCCCCGGTCTTCGAATCAGCGGACGCCCGCGAAGGCGTGGCTGCGTTCAGCGAGCACCGATTGCCCTCCTGGACCGGGCGATAGCGGCGATGGACTTCGACTGGTCACCCGAAGAGTCGCAACTGCGTGCGACCGTTCGCCAGATCGTCCTCGACTACGCGCCGCCCAACTGGACGTCGCGCAGCCGCGACGTCTTCACTCCTGAGCTCCTGGCCGCGTCCAAGCAAGTTTGCCGCGCGCTCGCCGAGGCAGGCGTCTGGATCCCACATTGGCCGGCCGAGTACGGCGGGCGCGACGCATCGGTCTGGGAACAGCTCATCGTCGGCGAGGAACTCTGGGGCGCCGGTGAACCCCGCGGGCCGCAGTACATGAACACGAACTGGATCGCACCGGCGATCATCGCGGCAGGCACCGACGCTCAGAAGGAGCGCTATCTGCCGCGGATCGCCGCGGGCGATGTGCTGTGGTGCCAGGGATTCTCCGAGCCCGACGCGGGTTCGGACCTAGCCTCGCTGCGCACCTCCGCCGTCCGGGACGGCGACAGCTACGTCGTCAACGGCCAGAAGATCTGGACGTCGTACGCGCACGTCGCCGAATACTGCTTCCTGCTCGTGCGGACGGATGCCGGTGCCAAGAAGCACGACGGGATATCGATCCTGCTGGTGCCGATGGAGCTGCCCGGCATCGAGGTTCGCGAGGTCCCGAGCATCATCGGCCCGCACGCCATCCACGAGATCTTCTTCGCCGACGTGCGGGTGCCCGTCGATTGCCGTCTGGGCGACGAGAACGGCGGGTGGCCGCTGATCCGCAAGGTGCTCGCGCACGAGCGGGTGGGTGCGGCCCGGTTCGAGCGGGCCTCCCGGGTGCTCGACGAGGCGATGCGGTCGCTGCCGGACGGCCCGGTCGACGAGGTTGCCGCCGGCCGCGCGTTCGCGACCTGCGAGGCGGCCCGCGCACTCGCGTACGCCGCGATGCAAGACCGCGGCGCCGGCCGTGATCGCAGCGCTACCGCCAACGCCACCCGCGTCGGCAACGTCGCCGCCGAACGAGCGGTTGCGCGCGTACTCAGCGACGAGGCCGGACAGCAGGCGCTGGTCGCCGGCAATCCGGCCGACGAGCAGCTCACCGTTTCGCTGCCGGTGAGCATCTCGTCGGGAACCCTCGAGGTACAGCTCGATCTCGTGGCTCGCCTCGGCCTCGAACTACCACGGGGCTGACCTCGTGCCGGCGGAGATGACGCAAGCGGAGATGACCTAGTGCAACTCGATCCCGACGCCGAACAGCAAAGTGTCATCGACGCGGTGCACGACCTGCTCGCGCGGGGCGCGAGTACCCGCCCCCGTCCGGGTGAGGTGGGCAGTGTGGGTCTCGACCGACCGGGCCTCGCCGCCCTGGCCGGCAACGGCTTCCTC
>JAVHVL010000531.1:0-4554 GCA_032160565.1 Pseudonocardiales bacterium
CGTCGAGCAGCACCACCGCTACGCCCACCCCGACACCGACGCCCACCCCGGCGCAGGTGGTCGTACGCAACCTCGGCCACCCCCTGCTCGGGGTGACGGCCGGCTGGGAGCTGTTCGCCCGCGGGAAGGACAGCGTGCTGCGCATCGAGCCGGCCCGCGGGCGGATCACCAGCACCGCGTTGCCCATCGACCTCGAGAACGGCGGTGGCGTCTCGTTCGTGGTCGGGCCCGATTGGGCGATCGTCCGGCCGCTGGACGCAGTCGCGGGCTATCTGGTGCCCGACGGCCGCCCCGCGCGGGAGCTGTCCGGCGCGCTCGGCCAGGCGTCACAGATCTACCCCGGCCCCGATCCGGGGCAGGTCTGGTTGGCCAGGACCAACGTCGCACCGGACCCGATCACCCTGGTGGCGGTGACCGGTTCGCACCGCGTGCTGAGCACGCTGGCGGCACCGCAGAGCGGGTACCTCGTCGGGTCGGACGGCACCCGCCATCTCCTGATGAGCAGCATCGGCGGCGTTTACGACCTGCTGCCGGACGGCGCGCACCGCGTCACCACGGGCAGCGTGCTCGCCGTGGGGGCCACGCGCTGGCTGGTCGCGGAGTGCGACGAGCGGTTCCGCTGCCACCGAGTCGTCGTGGACCGATCCACCGGAGCGCGGCGGATCATCCCCGGCCCGGTGGCCGACACCTACGGCCCGTCCGGTGTCATCTCGCCGGACGGCACGACGGCAGCGGTCCTCGCGGCCGCGGGTTACGGGCCGCCCGCCGTTGATCTGGTCGACCTCGCCACCGGGGTGGAGCGGGTCGTCGGCGTCACGGTCGACCCGGGGGCCACCGACCAGCCGCTGGTCTGGTCGCCGGACAGCCGGTGGCTGCTCGGCGCCGGCGGCAGTGGCGAGCTGTTCGCCGCAGACGTGCGGAGCGGCGGCGTGCGGTCGCTGGGCGTCACGCTCCCGACGATCAGCCAGCTGGCGATACGTCCGGCCGCTCGATAGCGTCGCCGCTCGACAGCGCCGCAAGTCGATAACCTGGCGGGATGCTCCGCTCGCCGATCCTCGCCGCCTCCCGCAATCCGCGTATCGAGCGGCTGGTGACCCACGCGCCGATCTCGCGTGGCGTCGTGCGGCGCTTCGTCGGTGGCGCCGACACGGGCGCGGCGATCGAGGCGGCCCGCGGGCTGCTCGACGACGGCCTCACCGTCACCCGCGACCACCTAGGGGAGGACACCACCGAACCGGCCCAGGCCCGGGCAGTGGCGGATGCCTACCTCGAGTTGCTGGGCGGCCTCGAGCGCAGCGGCCTCACCGAGCGGCTCGGGCCGCTGACGCCGCGCAGCGAGGTGAGCGTCAAGCTCAGCGCCGTCGGCCAGGCACTGCCCGGGGACGGCGAGAAGATCGCGCTCGAGCACGCCCGCCGGATCTGCGGCGAAGCCCGGCGGGTCGGCGCGACGGTGACGCTCGACATGGAGGACCACACCACCACCGACTCGACGCTCACCATCCTCGGTGAGCTGCGCGCCGACTTCCCGGACACCGGCGCGGTCCTGCAGGCGTACCTGCACCGCACGCTCGGCGATTGCCGCGACCTCGCGACGCTGGGCAGCCGCGTGCGGCTGTGCAAGGGGGCATACCGGGAGCAGACCTCCGTCGCGTACCAGAAGCGCGAGGAGGTCGATATGTCCTATGTGCGCTGCATGAACGCACTGCTGCTCGGTGACGGTTACCCGATGTTCGCCACGCACGATCCGCGCCTGATCGCGATCGGCATCGAGCGGGCGAAGTTCCACGGCACGCCGCAGTCCGGCTACGAGTTCCAGATGTTGTATGGCATCCGCCCGGACGAGCAGCGGCGGCTGGCCGGCACCGGCCACACAGTGCGGGTCTACGTCCCCTACGGTGCGCAGTGGTACGGCTATCTGATGCGCCGGCTGGCGGAGCGGCCGGCCAACCTGGCGTTCTTCGGCCGCGCGCTCTTCTCGAAAGGCTGATCGGCATGGACGCACTGGCAATTCTGGGCGGTGGCAAGATCGGCGAGGCGCTGCTGTCCGGGCTGCTGCGCGGCGAGCGCACCGCGTCGGACGTGGTCGTCTCCGAGAAGCACCCCGAGCGCGCGGCCTACCTCGCCGAGACCTACGGCGTGAAGACGCTCGACCCCGCTGCCGCCGTTGCGGCCGCCCAGACGCTGGTACTGGCCGTCAAGCCGCAGGACATCGACGCCCTGCTCGCCGAGCTACGGCCGGTGGTCGGCCCGCGGCACCTCGTGGTGTCCGTCGCCGCCGGAGTCACTACCAGGCACATCGAACGCGCGCTCGCCGACGGCGTGCCCGTGGTGCGGTGCATGCCCAACACCCCGGCCCTGGTCGACCAGGCGATGACCGCGGTGTCCGCCGGCTCCCACGCCGACGAGGCGCACCTGGCGGTGGCCGAGTCGCTGCTCGGTGCGGTCGGGCGCGTGGTCCGGGTCCCCGAGAGCCAGCTCGACGCGGTGACCGCACTGTCCGGCTCGGGGCCGGCCTACTTCTTCTACCTCGTCGAGGCGATGATTGACGCGGGCATCCTGCTGGGGCTGCCCCGGACCCTGGCGGCCGAGCTGATCGTGCAGACGGCGATCGGCTCGGCGGTGATGCTGCGCGACTCCGGGGAGCACCCGGTGCAGCTGCGCGAGGCGGTCACCAGCCCGGGCGGCACGACGATCGCGGCGATCCGGGAGCTGGAGGTACACGGGGTGCGGGCGGCGCTGCTGGCTGCGATCGAGGCCGCGTGCCTGCGCAGCCGGGAGTTGGGCGCCGACAACTGAGGGGAGAACAGAACTTTCCGGACAAATCACAGCAGTAGCACTGGGGATCGGTGGGGTACAACTATCGCTTCCGCCCCACTGGTACCGCTACTCTCAGTCCAGCACGTGCGTGTCCCGTTCGTCGGTGGGGAAGCCGACGCACCGACACGTGCCGAAGGTGTCGGTGAAACATGAGCACGTCAGCAGAGCGCGGAGCGGGCAAGCCCGCGGAGCCGGCCGGAAAACATCCGGTCGACACTGCCCTTGCCGAGGTCAAGTTCCTGACCGTCGCGGAGGTCGCGGCGGTGATGCGCGTGTCCAAGATGACCGTGTACCGCATGGTGCACAGCGGCGAGCTGCCCGCCGTGCGGGTCGGCCGGTCGTTCCGGGTCCCCGAGAAGGCGGTGCACGACTACCTCCGGGCGGCGTTCATCGAAGCCGGCTGACCGCAGGGATCACTCGTCCGCACCCGCCGGGTAGGCTGACCCCTCGGTACGGCCGCCCGGCGATCACGTCTGGGCATTCATAGACGACTGCGCCCGGTCTGCCGGGCATCGATGAGGTTTCGCATGGGTTCTGTCATCAAGAAGCGGCGCAAGCGGATGGCCAAGAAGAAGCACCGCAAGCTGCTGAAGAAGACGCGCGTCCAGCGCCGCAACAAGAAGTAGCGCGCCCGCGGGGGGCAGCCGTGTCCAGCGTCGTCCTGATCACCGGCGTCAGCAGGTATCTCGGCGCCCAGCTCGCCGCGCAACTGGCCGGCGACACGTCGATCGACCGGGTAATCGGCATCGACACCGCCCCGCCGCGCAAGGCGGACCTGCTCCGCCTCGGCCGCACCGAGTTCGTCCGTGCCGACATCCGCAACCCGCTGATCGCCAAGGTGATCGCGCAGGCCCGCGTCGACACCGTCGTCCACGCGGCGGCCGGCGGCACGGCGCGCGGCAACGCCGGCAGCCGGGTGTCGCTGAAGGAGCTCAACGTCGTCGGCACGATGCAGCTGCTGGCGGCCTGCCAGAAGTCCGATTCGGTCAGCCGGGTGGTCGTGCAGTCGACGACGGCCGTCTACGGCTGCAGCCCGAGCGACCCGGCGGTGTTCGTCGAGGAGATGCACGCCATCGGCGATGCGACGGGTGGCTACGCCCGGGAGGCCGTGGAGATCGAGCGCCTCGTGCGCGGCTTTCTGCGCCGCCGCCCCGACATCGCGGTATCGATCCTTCGCCTCGCCAGCCTGATCGGCCCGACGATCGATTCGCCGCTGACCCGCTACCTCGCGATGCCGCTGGTCCCCACGTCACTCGGCTTCGACCCGAGGCTGCAATTTCTGCACGAGTCCGATGCGGTCGAGGTGCTCCGGCTGGCCACCGTGGCCGACCACCCGGGTGTCTACAACGTTGCCGGCGACGGCGCGGTGCTGCTGTCGCAGGCCGTGCGCCGCGCGGGTCGCACGCGCCTTCCGGTGCCCCCGCCGGCCATCTCGGTGGTCGGCGGGGTGCTGCGCAACGGTGGCGTCGGTGAGGTCACCGCCGAGCAGACGAGCTTCTTGAACTTCGGCCGGGTCGTGGACACCACGCTGCTGCGCGAGCGCTTCGGTTACCGCCCCAGCTACTCCACCGCGGACGCGCTCGACTCGTACCTCGACCGGCTGCCCGGCTTGCCGCGGCTGAGTGCGGGCGTGCTGCGTGCCGTGACCGGCCTGGCCGGGCGGATCTTCGCGCCGCGGAACGCCCGCGCGCCGGCAGCGGCGGCAACCGCAACCGGGTCGAACGGGGTGGGGTGAGC
>JAVHVL010000661.1:0-2930 GCA_032160565.1 Pseudonocardiales bacterium
GCAAATTGTCCATCAGGGTCGAGAGATAGTTTATCGGCTTCAATCTGAAGCCACCCGGACAAACGAAACAGCTCCGCCGATTTTGTCGGCGGAGCTGTCGTTGATCGATATTGGATGATCGAAGACTACGGCCCTCGGTCGTAGACTTCCACCGTGCCAACGCCGGTGGTGCCGTTCAACCCAGCCAGGATGGCGGTGTAGAGACCGGGCGGCAGCGTGGCCGCGATCGCAGACTCCTTGGTATTCGAAGGCGCGAGGCCGGCAGAAGTGATCTCCGCCGCCTGGGCGGCATTGTCCTGCCAATCATTATTGGCCAGGAGCAACGTGCCGTTTTCGTCACGCAATTCCAGTGTCGGATCGGACAGCGTGTTCGCAATGCCGAACGAGCTTAGGCTCGGTCCGAGACCACGAACCACGATGCGATCGTTGCCCCCGTTATTGCCGAGAACGAATCCAGCGATGACCACTCTGTTGCCGGTGCCGACGAAGGCACGGGTGCTCAGGTTAGCCAGCTTCGAAGTCGCCGCCGTGTCGAGGTCGTAGACCTCGAACAGGCAGATACCGACCGGCGCTGTGCCCGTGTTGCCGCTCACGATGGCGGTGTAAGCCCCTGGCGGCAGAGTCGCGTCGATCGCCGACTCCAGGTCGTTGGTCGGCGCGAGGCCGTCCGCCGTGATCTGGGCTTCCTGCGAATCCCTCCAGTTATTGTTCGTGATAGTCCCGAACGCGCCGGGGCCGTGAACCTCGAGCGTCGGATCCGTCAGGACTTCAGCAGGGGTGAAGCCGAATTGCGTCAACGAAGGCCCGATGGCCCGGATGATGACGTGCTTCGGCACGGCGCCAGTGATAGTGAAGCCGCCGATGCCGACGTTATTGCCCGTATCAGTGCGCATGCGCGTCGACAGGTTTAATGCCTGCGCGGCCGGGCTCGCGGTTGGCGTAGCCGTGGCTGTCGCTGTGGCTGTCGCCGTGGCCGTGGCCGTCGCCGTGGCCGTGGCGGTCGCCGTGGCCGTTGCGGTTGCCGTCGGCGTAGGACTCGGAACAGGCGTGACTACTACCGTCTCGTTCGCGTCATTGCAGGCAGTGGCCACGGCAGGATTAACGCCGTCTCCACTATAGAATGCCCTCCAGCGATAGGTTCCGGTCGCACTCGGCGTAAACAGGTTGCTGGAGTAGAAGCTGTTTCCACTCACCGGTTCAATCGAGGTGAAGACCGCCGATCCCGAGCAGGTGGCGTTGTTCGGCCCGAAGAGTCGGAAGGTAATCGTTCCCCCCACCGGCTCGAATCCCCCACTCAGCATTGCCGTATCGAAGACTTGCTGGCCCAAGGTGACGGAGTCATCGCTGACCTGGGTCGTGAGGTCCACCGGGCAGACGCCGCTGCCGGACGTGTTACCGATCAAGCCGGAGACACTGCCGGTATAGGCGCAGGTTGTACCCGCATTAGCCTCCATGACGACGACCACGAGGGTCCCGCCAGCCGGAACTGTGACCTGGAAGTTCATATTAGTGGAGCTGGCTCCAGCGTCACCCAGATAGTTCGTGCAGAGATTAGTCGGATCGAAACTACCCAGGTAGGCTCCGGTAAAGATGTTAGCTCCGCAGGCCGATTGCGTGTTTATCTTCACGCAAGTAGGCACGCCACCCGCGTTAACGAAGTTGAAGGTATCGTAAGACCGTCCTCCCGCTCCGAGCGGGCCCGGGCAGGTCTTGCCAGAACAGGTTGCTGGCACCCCATCACGGCCGAGACGCCCGTTGGTCGTCTGGGTATCGCCAGCCTGGATTGTTCCGCTAAAGGGCTGGGGCGGCAGTTGGCACGTCTGCAGGGTAAACGTCTGAACGTCGGTCCCGCCATCATGCGTTGTCGTGAGCGTGAATACGATCGGCGTGCCGCAGACGAAAGACGACCCGGTACTGACCTTGAACGGAGTACTGTTTGTCGCTGTGCCACCGATCGGAATATCCGGGTAGCCCGAATTCGGTTGGCCAACCTGGACGTTCGGCGTGCTGGTCGAGAGCGTGGCCACGACATTCCTCGCCGGAGCGCAGCCAGCATTTTGCACTTTGACATTCAACATGTTGCACTCATTGGAATCGATCTGGCCGTTGCCGTTCCCGCCCGAGACCAGGGCCGGTGCCGGATCATTTTCCGGCAAGATCAGTTTGGAGACGCCGTTGAGACAGGCGTTAAAGGTGGCCGTCCCGCCATCGGTAATAACCACCTGCGAAGAAGCGGATGCCTGACAGTTGCGGATGCCGGAAGAAGCCGTCACCGTATAAGTGCCCGGCGCCAGATGGATCGTGTAGGTGCCATTGTCGGCCGTGGCAGAAGAGAATCCCTCGGAAGGTCCGCCAGTCACTTTGACTAAGACTTCACCTATCGGAGCGCCTGAATCGCAGGCGGTGATGGTGCCGGAGAGAGTTCCCTGAGCCGGCGGTGTGCACGTCGGAAACTTGAAGTCTCCGATTCTGGTGTGCCAGTTAAACCCGGTATTGCCTGCGGGGTCATACTCGTTGGCGTACCAAAAGGTGCAGTCGTCCGTTGGGTCGACCGACATTGACGTATAGTCGCCCCAACGGTTGCCGGAGCCCGCGGCCTGCGTGCCCAGACCAGCGAAGAGCACTATCTCGTTAGTAAGGGAAGGCCCCAGTTCGTTGAATGCCCGCCCGACGTAGGCAATGGAGGGGAACACGGTGGTGCTAGACAAACTATAACCCATCGCCAGGTTGCCCTGGCCATCAATGGCTGTGCTGCCCATCCAGCGGTTGAGGCCCGTCGCTCCGTTACCAGCGTCAGGTGCGTAGGTCGCTGCGTCATAAACCGAATACGCGCCGCCGGGCGTGGTCTTACGAAATTCATAGTAACGCGAAGCAGCCTGATAGTTGGCCGCTGAAGTCGGAGAGACGCCACTGACGTTGACGGTGTGGTT
>JAVHVL010000593.1:0-10695 GCA_032160565.1 Pseudonocardiales bacterium
ATACCTGGCTGCGCGACTACTACGGAGACACCAGCGGTTACCCAGCCATGTTCCCCGACGAGTCCGGGCTTGCCAGCTATCGCAACATGGCGAACGAGCGGGCCGCGTTCGTCGGCACTCCCGACGAAGTCGCCGAGAGCATCGAGTGGTTGATCGAATTGACCGGCGGCTTCGGCAGCATGCTGATGCTGGAGAACGGGGTCGCGTCGCCCGAGCACCGGATCCGCAGCTACGAGCTCTTCGCCCGCGAGGTCGCCCCCCGTTTCACCGGAGCGACCGCACCGCTGCTGAAGGCTCAGCAGTGGGCGGCGTCGCGACGGGTCGACGGCTACGCGAAGAAGGTTGACGCGCAGACCAAGGCACACCAGACGTACTTCGGGACCGCTGGTGAGCCGGCCAAGCCAGCTGACCCGAACAACATATCGCTGTTGTGACCGGCGGCTCGGCGCACCCGCCGTTGCAGACCCGCCGGCTCGGTCGCGCCGGAGTCGTGGTCTCCGAGCTGGCGCTTGGCGCGATGACGTTCGGACGCGAACTCGATGAATCGTCGAGCGCCGCCCTGGTCGACTTGTTCCTCGAGCGAGGCGGCAACCTGATCGATACCGCCGATCGTTACAGCGACGGCGAGTCCGAGGCGATTCTCGGCCGGGTCCTGCGCGGTCGGCGCGACGATGTGATCGTCGCAACAAAATTTCGCTGGTCGACCGGGCCCGGGCCGAACGACTCGGGTGCCTCGCGCCGCTACATCTTGCGAGCGGTCGAGGCATCATTGCGGCGGCTGCAGACCGACTGGATCGATTTGTACCAAGTGCACTGCTGGGATCCGAACACCCCTCTCGAAGAGACGCTCTCGACACTCGACGACCTGGTCCATTCAGGCAAGGTCCGTTATCTGGGCGCCAGCAACTTTGCAGCCTGGCAGCTCGCGAAGGCGCTCGGGTTGGCGGCCTTGCAGCGTTGGGAACCCTTCGCCGCCGTACAGCCGCAATACTCGCTGGTCGTGCGCGACATCGAGCTCGACACGATCCCGTTGTGTCGCTCGGACGGTCTCGGCGTGGTCGTCTGGGGGCCGCTCGGCGGTGGGGTGCTGACGGGCAAGTACCGGGTCGGACAACCGGTGGGGACGGGTACCCGCGCGGGCGACGATTTGCCGGCCTCGCGGATGATTCACGATCGCATCAACGAGCAGAACGTTCGCATAGCCGACGAGGTAGGCGATATCGCTGAATCTATCGGACGGACTCCCAGTCAGGTCGCCCTCAACTGGGTGCTGGGCCGACCGGGCATCAGCTCGGTGCTCATCGGGGCCCGCAATCGGCGCCAGCTCGAGGAGAACCTCGGCGCGGCCGGCTGGCAACTTAGCGCTGAGCACCGAGAGCGACTCGATCAGGTCAGCGTTCCGCGGCTCGGTTACCCCTACGATGTGCACAAGGCATTCGGCGTGTTCGACTGAGTGCGCCGCCAGCGCCTAAGTCAACTATCATCGAATCATTCCTTACTGGGGGTGTTGATGCGGTTGCCGCGCGCGGCGGAGATCGTCGCTGACGAACTCCGATCCGAGATCCTGCGAGGCGGGACGAGCGGGTCTGGCCGCTTGCCGCCGCAGGAGGAGCTGCTGGCCCGGTTCGAGGTCGGGCTGCCCTCGATTCGCGAGGCTCTGCGGATCCTCGAGGTCGAGGGGCTGATCACCGTCCATCGCGGCAACGTCGGCGGTGCAACCGTGCGGCTACCCGACTCGTACAACGTCGCGTACATGGTCGGCATGGTGCTCGAATCGCGCGGCGTCGACCTGCGCGATGTGGCGACCACGATTCGGCGGCTCGAGCCGATTTGCGCCGAGATGTGCGCCGAGAACGCCACCCCGGCGACGATCGCGGCGCTGCGCGCGCTGGTCGAGGAGCAACGCGCATCGATCGATGACCCGCCCCGATTCAACAGCTTCGCGCGGGCGTTCCACTCGGCCGTCGTCGATGAGTGCGGCAATGCCTCGATGGCGGTGTCGGTCGGCAGTCTCGTACATCTGTGGACCGCCCAAGAGCAATCCTGGACCGAGCTCGCCACGACGCAGGGCCGGTTCCCCGGTGGCGGTACCCAGAAAAAGATCGTCGAGGTGCACGAGAAGCTCATCGACGCCATCGAGGCCGGCGATACCAAGGCGGCCGCGCGCATCTCGGCCGCCCACCTCGAGGCCGCGCAGACCTATCACCTTTCGGTCGACAAGCGGCCGCAAGTGCAATGCGCCCCACTGCGTTATACCGAGCGCCAGGCCAAGGCGCCCGGACGCGCGACCTGAGCCCGCCCGTCGGTCCGGCTCGTTCCGTCGGTTCGGTCTCGCCTGATCTTCCCTGGCGGTTATCTGATCGCG
The DNA here is from genome assembly GCA_032160565.1 of Pseudonocardiales bacterium. Classification (GTDB taxonomy): domain Bacteria; phylum Actinomycetota; class Actinomycetes; order Mycobacteriales; family Jatrophihabitantaceae; genus RYN-117. The sequence goes on from JAVHVL010000593.1 coordinate 2,366, forward strand.
ACTGCGTTGGCGGGCGAGGCGGCGCCACCTGCCAGGCCCATGGGCGCGGCGGTGAACAGAAACGCCCAGCGGTTATCACGCGCGCAGTCGGCGGCGAGGGCGTCGAGATCGAACAGCTCGCCGAGCACGATCCCCAGCAACGGAATAGCCGCTTGGTGCAGGCTTAGCTCGTCGGCGCGGCGCGGGTCGGCCTGTAGCTCGGCCCGAAGTTCAGCGGGCAGGGTCGACCCGAAGGGGTAGGCCTCGACCGCGGGGTTGTCGGCGACGACAGCTGCAAGCTGGTTGTCCCAGAGCCAGGCCAGCGTTTCATGGCCCGGCGTCAATCCAACGGCACGTACCGACTGGCTCAGCGCCGATCGCTGCGCCGGGTCGAGGTCGCGATACCAGCTCAGCCAGCCCGTGCGCAGGCACAAGATGTCGCCGGGTTCGGGCGTGACCGCTTGAGCGCGCAGCGCGGCGTCAATGTCGGCGCTCGTGATCGGGTACGCCTCACCTGGTGTGTAGTCCGAGCCTCGCGCCCGCTGCCAGCGGTCGATGTCCACCAGCACGCCGCGTCCGGTGATCGCGCGCGCCGCCCAGTGCTGCACACCGTGGCGTTCCTCGGGTACGCCGCCGTACCAGCCGTACACCGGGTGCCGCGCGTGCCGCAATCCGTCCCACTGGCTGCTCGACTGCGTGTTGAAGCCGTCGATCAGGTCGTCGTGATATGGAGCGTCGTAGTTATTGGTCAGCCGGTGGACGCCGGCGCTCCGCCCGAATAGCGGTGGATCGATCGCATCCAGGGCGAGGTTGAGGCTGTAGGTCTGCCCGGTCTGGATCGTCCCGGCTGCGGCGAGCGCGCGCTCGCGGCTGAGGTGGTTGAGCGAGCCGAGCGCGAAGTCCGTCCCCCAGACGGCCCAGGACGAGCCGGGTGGGCTGGCCGCTCGCAGTTCACGGTAGGACGGGATGGTCAATGCGACTCGTCACTGCGGTATTGCCGGCTGCGTTGGATGAGGAGGTCGGCGTCGGCGACCCGGTCGGCCGCCGCGTCCGCTTCGAACGCGAGCGCCTCGGCCAGGCTGGCGCCGTCGCCGCGGTCATAAAGACCGAGCAGGGTCTGGGTGATCGCCGGATCGACCCTATTGATCAGTGCGGCAATAGTGCGTGCCCGTTGCTCGAGCTCGCCGTGGGCGACGACCTCATTGACCAGGCCGGCCTCCAGCGCGCGCTGGGCCGATATCCGTTCACCGGTCAGCGACAGTTGCTTCGCGTAACGTACCCCCACGGCGCGCGGCAGCAGTGCCGTCATTCCCCACGTCGGCATCGCCCCGATCTGAGCGTGCGAATCGGCGAACTGGGCTCGATCGGAGGCGACGATGAAGTCGCAGGCGAGGGCCAATTCGAGTCCGCCCGTCACGCACGCTCCGTTGACGGCTGCGATGACCGGCTTGCGCAAGGCAAACAGCGCCCGCACGGGCGTGACCCGGTAGCGGCGGTCGTGCGCGGTGAGCTTGTTCACGCCGAACTCGCCGGTATCCACGCCGGCGCAGAAGGCCGGATCGACGCCGGTGATGATCAGGGCGCTGACGTCGGCGTCGAGGTCGGCGCCGAGCAGCACCGCGGCAAACTCCTCACGCATGGCCAGCGACAGCGCATTGCGCTTGTCGGGGCGGTTGATCCGGATCGTCAGGATGCGGTCGGCGACCTCGACGTCCAGCCCGGTCATCGCGCTGCCGCTTGCCGCAGCAAGCTGTTGTCCCACGACATGATCTGATCCGGTTTGATCCGGATCAGCCGACGATCCGCGTAGTGGTTGTTCGTCGCGGCCGGCCGCTGGCTCGAAGCCGTCCGCAGTCCGGCGTACTTCGTGTCGATCAGCGTCGCGATCACCTCGCTCAACTGCGGATCGTCGACGGTGTCTGCTGTACCCGAGATGTGTATGCCGCGCAGCTCAGCCCACGCCCGGCCGTCATCGACGAGGAACGCGACGCGATCGTCGGCGGTGATGCGGGCGATTTTCTTCGATCGGGCCGGAGTACGCAGGTAGATCGATTGCTCATGCACGACGAACCACACCGGTAGTGCGATCGGTGCCCCTGATTTGCGGAGCGAGACGAACACGCCCTTGTCGGCCGTGGCCAGCATTCGCCAGATGTCGGCGTCGCTCATCGTTATCCCCATGGGTCCTCCTGCGGTGCGGCCGACGTCAGTCGCTCGTAGAGCGCACTGCGGTGCGATTCGGGCGAGCCGAACATGAGCGCGGCCCCACGTGCACGGCGGTAGTACAGGTGCGCGTCGTGCTCCCAGGTATAGCCGATCCCGCCATGAATCTGAACGTTCGCCGACGTCACGGCTACGGCGGCGTCGCTGCAGGTCGATTTCGCCACCCGGGACGCGATGGCCAATTCGTCCGGCTCGGACTCGGCGACCCATAGCGCGTAGAACGCGGCCGCGCTCGCTCGCTCGGTCTGCAGCAGCATTTCCGCGCACAGGTGTTTGACCGCTTGGAACGAGCCGATGGGGCGTGCGAACTGTTCGCGCACCTTGGCATAGTCGACCGCCATGTGCAGCGCCGCCTCGGCGACGCCGACCTGGTCGATCGCCAGCGCGGTGCACGCCACGTCGACGAGCCGGGCCAGGCCGCTGGCGCTGGCGGCGGGTCCGAGCGGGCGGCCTGGGGTCTCGTTGAATGACACCCGGAACTGACGTCGGGTGAGGTCCAGCGAGTTCTCGCGTTCGATCCGCATCCCGGGTGAGCCGCGGTCGACCGCGTACAGCGCCGGCCCAGCGCCTGAATCGGCGACCACCAGGATCACGTCCGCAGCCTCGGCATCGAGGACACTCACCTTGGTACCGGAGACAGCGACACCAGAGCGGCCGGCCGCAGAGGTGGCGATCGCGAGTGCGGGTCGGTCCTCGTCGATGATCGCGATGGTCGCCAGTCGCTCGGCCGCTGCCAGGCTCGGCAGCAGGTCGCCTTGGTGCTCGTCGTCAGCCAGCGCGAGCAGCGCGGTCGTCGCTAACACCGCGGAGCTCAGATAGGGGAGCGGGGTCAGCCCGCGCCCGAGTTCGCGCAGTACTACGCCGGCTGCAACCGGCGAGGCGCCGAAGCCGCCGTAGCTTTCGGGAATGATCATTGCGGCGAGCCCCAGCTCGTTGCCGGCTCGCCGCCATACCGCCGGGTCATAGCCCAACGGCCCGTCCAACAATTGGCGGGTCGTCGCCAGGGGGCATTGCGCCGATACGAAACCGGCCACGCTCTCGCGCAGGGCTTCCTCGTCGTCGGACAATCCGAATTGCATCGTCAGCCACCATCGTAAGCGGGGAGATTGGCCGGTGAGAGAACGGTCATGGGGCCGCTGCCTCGGCTCGCAAAGCCGACTTGTCGAGCTTGCCGGTCAAGGTATACGGAAGTTCGGCTCGCACGATCAGCTTCTCGGGCAGTTGGTACGGGGCGAGCCCCCGGTCTTTCAGGTAATCGATCATCGTGGTGAATCCAAAGGCCGCATCGGTCGTGGCCACGACCGCGCAGACCCGCTCACCGTATAAAGGATCGGGATAACCGACCACCCCGACACCGGCAATGGACGGATGCTCGAGGAGTACGTCTTCGATCAGCTTGGGTGAGATGTTCTCGCCACCCCGGATGATGATGTCTTTGAGCCGCCCGACGACCACGAGGTGCCCGGTCGCATCTACCGTGCCGAGATCGCCGGTGCGAAACCAGCCGTCGGCCGTGAACGCGTCGGCATTGAACCGGGTATCGAGGTAGCCGGCACACAACTCGGGGCCGCGGCCCAGGATCTCGCCGGCACGGCCGGGCGCGACGTCGTTGCCGTCGGCATCGACGATGCGCACCTCATTGGCACCGATCGGGCGTCCTTCGGTCATCGCGAGTTGCTCGGGGGTGTCGCTGGAACTTCCGGTGCACAACGTCGGTAGCTCCGTCGAGCCGTAGGTGCGCTTGGATGCGCAACCCAGCGATTCGCGTGCGTCGTGGACATCGCGCGCGGTCACGGTCGAGCCGCCCATCGGGAACAGCCGAAGGGAGGCAACTCGCGGTTGGGTGAAGCCGGCACTGGCGAGCATGCCCCGCAGAAATACTGGCATGCCCGGTTGCACGGTGACCCGCTCCTGCTCGATCAACTCGACCGCACGGGTCGGGTCCCAGGAATCCATCAGTACGGTCCGGTTGCCAACCAGCGTGGGCACGAGGATCGCGTAGAGAATGCCGCCGATATGCCCGAACGGCATCGTGTACATGAGGACGTCGTCGGGCGTGATTTCGTGGGTCCCGACAATTCCGGCCGCTTCGGCGAGCAAGGTGTTGTGGGTGTGCAGCACGCCCTTGGGCGTTGATGTCGTGCCCGACGTGTAGAGCAGCGCTGCGACGTCGTCACCGTGGCCCGGGCCGGCCGTCGATCGCGCGAGGTTGGGCGATGGGGCCGCGTGGGCAATTACCAGTTCGTCGGTGTCGCCGGTCCGCACGGTCAGCAACGCGTGCTCGGGCAGGTCGAGCTCGCCCAACAGTGCCGGATGGTCGACGCCGCGATACCGGCCGGGGACGACGATGGCGCGCGGGCGGGCCTCGTTGATGACGAAGCTGAGTTCGCGCTGCCGGAAACTGGGCAGGATCGGATTGAGTACGGCGCCGAGGACCAGCACCGCGTGCGAGATCGCGATCGTCTGCCACCAGCACGGCAGCTGCACCGAGACGACGTCCCCTGCGCCGACTCCGACGTCGCGCAACGTGGCCGCGAATCGGTTGGTCGCGTCACCCAGCTCGGCAAACGTAAGCCGGCGGTCGCCGTCGACGACTGCGATCGAGGCCGGACGGCGCGCGACCGACTCGACAAAACGGCTCGCGATCGACTCGTCGCGCCACACTCCGGACGCGCGGTACCTGTTGCCGGCCTCGGCCAGCGACCTTGTCGGCTGCACTTCAGGTCCGGCGCGGTTCGCGGGGCAGGCCGAGGCGCCGCTCGCTGAGGATGTTGCGCTGGATCTGGGTCGTCCCGCCGGCGATCGAGGCCATCCGGTAGCGCAACATCGCCGCACCGCGGCCGGCCTCGTCGATCGGGTCAGTCGGGCCGGTCGTCTCGAACACGGTGTCGGCCAGATGCTGCGCGGCCTCCTCCCAGGTCAGCTTTATCAGTGACGACCAAGTGCCGAGTTCGGCGCCGGCGCTGAGCTGGCTGACCGTCTTGAGGTTCATTAGCCGTAGGACGTGCAGATTGACGATGTCCTGGGCGATGCGGTCGCGCTGGATCGGTGATGGAACGACGCGGTCGCGCCGCACTCGGTCGAGCAGTTCGTCGAGCAGGATCTGCAGCGCGGCCTGCTCCTTGAGGGGGAATGCGACCCCGCGCTCGCTGGCCAAACCGGTGTTGCCGACCTCCCAGCCGGCGCCGCGCTCGCCGATCAACGCATCGGGCGGCAGCGCGACGTCATCGAGGAACACCTCGGCGAATTCAGACTCGCCGGTCATCGTGCGCAGCGGACGGACGTCGACTCCGGGTGCGTGCATGTCGCACACGAAGCAGCTGATCCCACGGTGGGGCGCAGCGTCCGGCTCGGTGCGGGCCAGCAGCAGGCCGAAGTCGGACTCTGCGCCGAAGCTCGTCCACACCTTCTGCCCGCTGACTCGCCAGGTGTCGCCGTCCAGGCGCGCAGCGGTCCTCAGAGCGGTGAGATCGGATCCGGCGCCCGGTTCGCTGTAGAGCTGGCACCAAATGTCGTCGGCGGACGCGATGCGGGGCAGGTAGCGCTCGCGCTGGTCATCGCTGCCGTGGGTGAGCAACACCGGGCCGGCGGTCTGCAGGCCGACCCGATTCGCCAGTTGCGGTGCTCGGGCTCGGGCGAGTTCCTCGACGAAGATGGCGAATTGCTCGATCGATGCATCGCGACCGCCGTATCGAGCCGGCCAGTGCGGGGCGACCCAGCGGCCGGCGTACAGGGCACGCTGCCAAGCGCGCTGACTTTCGAAGTCGTCGGTGACTTCGGTGGCCAAGGCCGCGACGAGGAACGCGCGCAGTTCATCGCGGAAGACGCGTTGCGCATCGCTCCGCGCGAGGTCCACCCTGGCTCCCTCTTGTATCATGCAATGATTCGCTATTAGGCTATCAGGACCTCTCATCTTGCAGAAGAACGTGTACAGGCCGCAAGGGTTGGCCTGGCCTAACCGACTCGCTAACCGCGACATCTAGCGTCAGGAGCATTTGCGTGTTCGACCTCAGTCAGCGGACCGTGGTGGTGACGGGTGGTGGCCGGGGCCTCGGCCGCGGGATCGCGCTGGCAATGGCGGCCGCCGGGGCACGGGTAGTCATCGCCGGACGGAGCGCCGGTCACCTCGACTCGACGGTGCAGGAGCTGCAGGACGCGGGCGGGGAGGCGGTGGCGATCCCCACCGACGTCACGGTGACCGAGTCCGTTCACGCACTCGTGGCCAAGACGCAGGACACGTTTGGCTACATCGACTGTTGGGTCAACAACGCGGGCAGCGCGTCCCCGGGTGATGTCGGCCCGCTGCTGCATCTCGCCGAGGACCAATGGGATCGAGTGGTAGATCTCAATCTTAAGGCCACGTTCTTCGCCTGCCAGGCGGCCGCCCGGGCAATGGATCGGGGCGGCTCGATCGTCAACATTTCGTCGCGTTCGGGAACGTTTCCGAACCCACGGACGGGGCAGTACGGCGCCGCCAAGGCTGCCCTCGACAACCTGACCGCAACGATGGCAGTCGAGTGGGGTCACCGTGGCATCCGGGTGAACGCGATCGCGCCCGGCATGGTGCTGACCGAAACCAACCAGGCCGCAGGCGGCAGCCTTTCGACGCCGGGGCGGCGCGCGCGCCAGATCGCCACCGTCCCGCTCGGGCGGCTCGGCGAGCTCGCCGATGTCGCCGGGCTCGCGGTCTTTCTCGCATCGGGCGCCGCGACCTGGATTACCGGCCAGGTGATCCAGGTCAACGGCGGCAGTCTGCTGCCGGTCGGGTATCTCAGTTACCTCAACGAGTTCAGCCGCAGAAAAGGAAGTGCGTGATCGCGACGGGAAGTGGGCGACGAAGGATGGTCAACAATCAGCAGCCAGTAAGGAGAAGCGCGTGACATCCGACGAACCGAACCCCAATGGGTGGGAGCAAAGCGTCTCAGTACCGCTGGTCAACAACATCCAGTGGAACTTCAAGAATCAGGTCGTGGTGATCACAGGCGCGGCCCGTAGTCAGGGCCGGGCCCACGCTTTATCCTTCGCGCGCGCGGGCGCCGATGTCGCGCTACTGGACATCTGCCACGACCTGGACAGCGTGCCGTGGCCGATGAGCACCGAAGCAGACCTGAACATGACGGCCAAGGAAGTTGAGGCCCTTGGTGTCAGGGTGCTGCCGATCGTGTGCGACGTCCGAAAAGAATCGGACGTAAAGTCGGCAATCGATGCCGTGATTGCCGACTTCGGCAAGATCGACGTGCTGATCAACAACGCCGGTGTCTATCCCTTTTACTCGATTTTCGACCTGACGGATCAGGCCTGGGACGAGGTGCTCGACACTGTCCTCAAGGGCGTCTTCCTCTGCTCCAAGCATGTCGCTGTGCACATGCGCGCCGCCGGCAAGGGCAAGATCGTGTCGACGGGCTCGACCTCCGCGGTCACCTCGGTCGGCAGCAACTCCCACTACACGGCAGCAAAGCACGGTGTGGTCGGATTCAGCAAAGGGCTGGCGATCGACCTTGCGCCGTATGGCATCAACGTCAATGTCGTCTCCCCAGGAGCCGTCTACACGCCCCACCTGAGCTCGTTCTTCCAGCGCGTAGTGGCCGAAGCAGCCGAGAAGAGCATCGATGCTGCGCCGAACAACCCGATCGAGCTCGGTGGCAAGTGGAACCTCTTCAACGATGAGGCGCTACATCCTGAGGACATCAGCAACGCGATGATGTTCCTCGCATCGGATGCTGCCCGCTTCATCACCGGACAAACGCTCTTGGTCGATCAAGGCTTCACCATCAAGTAAGGCTTTGCCGACGCCCACGGAGAGGGAGAGCAGGCACGTGACTGAACATGAGGACAAAGCGGAGATCGTTGAGCTTCTCAATCTCTACGCCTTCGCGCTCGACTCGCACAGCTGGGCCTTGTTCGACCGAATCTTCACCGACGACGTGTCGGCCGACTACGGACCTGGCGCTGACTGGCGCACCCGCGCCGACTTTGTCAGCGCGTTCGTCGACATTCACAATCAGCATGATTGTCATCAGCACACGATGATGGGCCACCTGGTGCATGTCGACGGGGACAAGGCCTACGCCTTCACCTACGGCAACTGGCTTCTCATCAGGCACGCGGCCGAAGGCGATCCCACCTGG
>JAVHVL010000637.1:0-3389 GCA_032160565.1 Pseudonocardiales bacterium
GGTGGACCCGGTGCTTGGTTGCGCTGAGGACCCACTGAGGACAGCCGCGCCCCGCTGACCGCACAAGTCCAGGTCAGCGGGGGGCGACGGACGAGTCGGCCTGTACGCCGGGTTCTGTCCCCGGGCGCCTCGCGGCGTCCCGATGGGCGGTCATCCATCTAGGCCTGCCGTTGCCGGCAGGCTCGAGCGGTCTACCCGCAGGCTCGGGCGGGCAGCCCTCAATCGCCTGCGCGAATCGCCTTGTTTCCAAGGCGATTCTTCTCGACCTTGCTCCGGGTGGGGTTTACCTAGCCGCTCCGGTCGCCCGGAGCGCTGGTGGTCTCTTACACCGCCGTTTCACCCTTACCGGCACTTGCGCGCCGGCGGTCTCTTTTCTGTGGCACTGTCCCGCGGGTCACCCCGGGTTGCCGTTAACAACCACCCTGCCCTGTGGAGCCCGGACTTTCCTCGGCGAGATCCGAGGATCTCGACGCGGCCGTCCGGTCGGCTCGTCCGCCGCACTATCGATGCTACTGCGGCCCACAGCACTAGGCTCGAATCACACGATCCCGTGGAGGTGCGCGATGCCAGAACCGAGCGGTGCGGAACTCGACGCGGTACGAGCTCGTCGAGAGCAGTTGCGTGAGAAGTACCTGCGTGGTCAGGAGGATCGGCCGCCAACCACGGCGCGCGGCGTGCACCATGCTGCGTTCATCTGCAAGGACGTCGAGGAGACGATCCGCTTCTATCAGGAGTTCCTCGGCTTCCCGCTCGTCGAGCTCGTCGAGAACCGCGACTACACCGGCTCGAGTCATTTCTTCTTCGACATCGGCAATCGCAACCTGCTCGGGTTCTTCGACTTCCCGGGCCACGATCACCCGCCGTTCAGCGAGACGATCGGCGCGCTGCAACACCTGGCCATCTCGGTGTCCGCCGAATCCTTCGCCTCGGCCAAGGCGAAGCTGGACGACGCGGGGATCGACTACCTCGGCCCCGACCGCGGCGCCGACGACAGCCTGTACTTCCGCGATCCGAACGGTCTGGGGCTCGAGCTGTATCACGAGAGCCTTGGCGTCTTCGAGGGCACGCCACTGCTGTCCTAGGCCGGCCGATAGCCTCGATGGAATGCATGGGGCCGTCGCCGAGCTGTTCGCGGTGGCCTTGCTTGCCGCCACGGTCGGCACGGCGATCGTTCGCCCGTTCGGGTTGAACGAGGCTGCGGTCGCGGTTCCCGCTGCGGCGGTGGTCGTGGTCACGGGCGTGGTACCTGCCGATGCGGCTGCTCGCACGCTGCGGGAGATCGGGCCGACGGTCGGCTTCCTGGCGGCCATCCTGCTGTTCGGCCATCTCTGTGCCGAAGCTGGCGTGTTCGACTACCTGGGTGCGGTGGCGTCGCGTGCGAGCAACGGCCGCCCGGCACGGTTCCTCGCCCTGGTCGTCACGGTGGCCGCGTGCGTGACTGCCGTGCTCACCCTCGACGCGACCGTCGTGCTGTTGACCCCCGTCGTGCTCACCGCCGCTCGGCGACTCGGCGTGACGGCGCGTCCGCATGTGTACGCGTGCACGCGGCTGGCGAACAGCGGATCGCTCGTGCTGCCGGTCTCGAACCTCACCAACCTGTTGGCCTTCGGCGCCTCGGGGCTGTCGTTCGGCCGCTTTGCGGCGTTGATGACCCTGCCCTGGCTGGTCGCGTGCAGCGCGGAATGGTTCGGCCTGCGGCTGTTCTTCCGCCGTGACCTGGAGCCGCAGGCGACCCGCGATCGGGAGCTGCCGCCCATGCCGCGCTTCGCCGCGACAGTGCTCGGGCTCACCGTCGCGGGATTCGTTCTTGCCTCGTCGCTGCACATCTCTCCGGCGTGGGCGGCGTGCCTGGGCTGCGCCGCACTGCTCGCCCCGCGCGTCGCGCGGCGGGACGTGCGGCCGCTGCGGCTCGTGGCAGAGGCGAATCCGGGCTTCTGCCTGTTCGTCCTGGCGCTGGCGGTCATCGTCGACGGGGTGACCAGGCACGGGCTGGGTGACGCGCTGCGGCATGTCGTACCGGCGAGCACCGGCTTCGGCAGCCTGCTCGCCGTCGCCGCAGTCGCTGCCGTGCTCGCTAACCTGGTGAACAACCTGCCGGCCACCCTCGCGCTCACACCGCTCGTTGCCACGAATCCCGCGTCGGTGCTCGCGATGCTGATCGGCGTCAACGTCGGTCCGAACGCGACGTATCCGGGCTCGCTCGCGACGCTGTTGTGGCGTCGCCTGCTGCCCGACGCCGACCGGCCGCGCGCCGGGCAGTTTCACGCGTTCGGCGCGCTCACCGTGCCGGTGATCGTGCTGCTGGCGACCGTCGCCCTCTGGGGCGCAGTGCGCCTCGTCGGGGTCTAGCCCGGAAACTCCGGCTAGGACGGATCGCCCTATGGCAGGTGGCTGGTGTCGTTCACCAGCCGGACCGAGCAGTTGCCGTCGGGGTAGTAGTCGAGAATCGAGACCGATGCAGTGTCCAGATGGATGCGGAACAGGCTCACGGCAGGAGCGTCCAACGCCAGCCGGATCAGCGTCTTGATCGGCGTCACGTGCGTGACGACGACGACCGTCTGCCCAGGGTGCGCCGCGATGACCGCGTCGCGACCGCGCCGGACCCGCCGGGCTGCCGTGCTGAAGGACTCGCCCAGCGGCGGGGCGGCGTCGGGTGAGGCAAGCCAGGCGCTGAGCTCGCGGGCATGATCGCGCTCGGCCTCGGAGAAGGTCAGCCCCTCCCACGCGCCGAAGTCGACCTCGGCAAGGTCGTCGTCGACTTCGACCCGCTGGCCGAGCTTGGTCGCGATCGCATCCGCGGTCTGCCGCGCGCGCACCAGCGGTGAGCTGACGACGGCGGAGATGCTGCCCATCGACGCCACCCGACCGACCAGGGCCGCGGCTTGCAACTCCCCCAGCTTGTTCAGCGGCAATTCGTTGCGGCCGGAGAAGCGCTTGTCGATGGAGTGATCGGTGGCGCCGTGCCGCACGAGGATGAGGCGGGTGGGCGCCACGTCCGGCAGCGTCCACATCGCCTGCTGGGTCGGCGTCTCCTCGACGGTCGGGCGATCGCGCACCGGCTTGCCGGCCGCGCGGTCCATCGCCTCGTTCGCCAGCCGGTCGGCGAGCTTGTTGCGCTCGCGCGGGATCCACTCGAACGTGACCTCGTCGAACTGCGCCCGCAACGCCACCGCCTCGCGCGCCAACGGCCGCATCGACGGGTGCTTCACCTGCCAGCGGCCCATCATCTGCTCGACGACGAGTTTGGAGTCCATCCGAACCGCGACGCGGCGGGCGCCCAACTCGGCGGCCGCGGACAGGCCGGCGATGAGCCCGCGGTACTCGGCGACGTTGTTGGTGTCGATGCCGATGGACTCGCTGCGCTCTGCGAGCACCGCACCGGTGGACGG
>JAVHVL010000021.1:0-3069 GCA_032160565.1 Pseudonocardiales bacterium
GACGAGGTGGCTCATTGACGTGCTCTGGCAGGCCGACAGCGCGGTGTTGTAGTCGCGGGCCGCGGTGACGGCGGCGATGTGGGTGTCCTGCCAGCTCTGCTGGTCTGTGCCGAGCTGCCGCTGGGCCTGGTCCAGCTGTTGCTGCACCGCCTGGTCACCGTTGCCGGCGCTTGCGCCGTCCTGTGTCGCCTTGCCCTGCGCGGCCTGGGCTTGCTGGTCCAGTCGTTACGGTGCAGCGCGCGCTCGGGCACAAGTCACCGAGCACGACGCTCAACACCTACGCCCACCTCTGGCCGACCGCCGAGGACCGGACACGCTCAGCAGCGGCCCGAATGCTCACCGCTGCGCTCGCCGATGTGTACCCCTCGTGTACCACGAAGGCCTCCGACGCCACGTAGCCCACAGATTCCGGCGTACTCAGCGAGTATCTACACGTTGAAGCGGAACTCCACGACGTCGCCGTCGGCCATCAAGTAATCCTTGCCCTCGATGCGCACCTTGCCGCGCGCCTTCGCCTCGGCCATCGAACCGGCGGCGACGAGGTCGTCGAAGGAGACGACCTCGGCCTTGATGAAGCCGCGCTCGAAGTCGGTGTGGATGACGCCGGCCGCTTGCGGGGCGGTGGCGCCGATCGGGATGGTCCAGGCCCGCGCCTCCTTCGGCCCTGCGGTGAGATACGTCTGCAGCCCAAGAGTGGTGAAGCCGACGCGCGCCAGCAGGTCGATGCCGGACTCCTCCTGCCCCATGGACTGCAGCAGCTCCAAGGCCTCGTCGTCGGGCAGCTCGATCAACTCCGACTCGGTCTTGGCATCGAGGAAGATCGCCTCGGCCGGCGCGACGATCGCACGGAGCTCGTCGGTGAGTGCGGCGTTCGAGATCTCGTCCGGGTCCACGTTGAAGACGTAGATGAACGGCTTCGCCGTCATCAGATGCAGCTCCCGCAGCGCCTCGCGGTCCAGGCCGGCCGCGAAGATCGTCTGCCCGGCGGCGAGCACCTTCTCCGCCTCCTCCACCGCGGCGACCGTGGCAAGCTTGTCCTTTTGCAGGCGGGCTTCCTTCTGCAGGCGGGGCAGCGCCTTCTCGATGGTCTGCAGGTCGGCCAGGATCAGCTCGGTGTTGATCGTCTCGATGTCGTCTCGCGGGCTGATCTTGCCGTCCACGTGCACGACGTCGGGGTCGCTGAACGCGCGGATCACTTGGCAGATGGCGTCTGCCTCGCGGATGTTGGCGAGGAACTTGTTGCCCAGCCCCGCGCCTTCGCTGGCACCCTTCACGATGCCGGCGATGTCGACGAAGGACACCGTCGCCGGGATGATCTTGGCTGAGCCGAAGATCTTCGCGAGTACGTCGAGGCGAGGATCGGGCACGCCCACGACGCCGACGTTGGGGTCGATCGTGGCGAACGGGTAGTTGGCCGCGAGGACGTCGTTCTTCGTCAGCGCGTTGAACAGCGTGGACTTGCCGACATTGGGCAGGCCGACAATTCCGATGGTGAGGCTCACGGGCCGCCAGTCTACGGTCCGGGGCGATCCGGCATGTCGCAGCCGCAAACTGTCGGACCCCTCTGTCAGCGTCAAGGTATGGACGCCACCGCTGTGCTGCTCGCTGTACTGGCGCTGGCCGCGGGTTTCGCGGTCGGCTCGCTGCTGGCCGGCCGACGCGCCGGCACCGACATTCGCGCCTCGTCCGCCGAGACGGCCGGGCTGCGCGCGACGCTCGAGGCAGACCGCGCCGCCGCCGCGTATCGCGAAGAGCTACTCATGCGCAACGGCAACCTGGCCGGGCTGGTGGCGCCGCTGCGCGAGTCGCTCGCCCAGGTGCGCCAGCAGCTCAGCGAAGTGGAGAAGGGGCGCGCGACGTCCGACACCGCGCTGCGCGAGCAGGTGTTGGCGATGAACCAGACGTCTGAGCTGCTGCGCACCCAGACCTCCCAGCTGGTCACCGCTCTGCGCGCGCCCCAGGTTCGAGGGCGGTGGGGCGAGATGCAATTGGAGCGGGTCGTCGAGGCGGCCGGCATGACGGAGCACGTCGACTACGTCACGCAGGTATCGGCCACCAGCACTGAGGGGACGCTCCGCCCCGACCTGGTGGTCCGGCTCGCGGGCGGGAAGAGCGTCGTGGTCGACGCGAAGGTGGCGTTCAGCGCTTACCTCGAGGCGATGGAGGCGCCCGACGAGCCCACCTGCGACGCCCGGATGAAGGCGCACGCGCGGCAGCTGCGCACTCATGTGGACGCCCTGGCCGCCAAGGCGTACTGGGAGCGATTCAGCCCCGCGCCGGAGTTCGTGGTCTGCTTCGTCCCCGCCGACCCCATCCTGGACGCCGCACTTCGTGAGGATCCGACGCTGCTCGAGCACGCCTTCACGCGCAACGTCGTGCTGGCCACCCCGTCCACCCTCGTCGCGCTGCTGCGCACCATCGCCTACACCTGGCGGCAGGAGGCGCTGGCGGAGAACGCGGCGAAGGTGCACGAGCTGGGGCGGGACCTCTACAAGCGGCTCGCCACGCTGGGCGGACACTTCGACCGGCTGGGGCGGTCGCTGGGCGGCGCGGTGGGCGCGTACAACGATGCGGTGGGCTCCATGGAGCGCATGGTCATGGCGAAGGCTCGGCAGATGAACGACCTCGGCGTCGTCGACCCGGACGCCACCCTGAAGCACCTCGAGCCGCTCACCGACGCTATCCCGCGGCAGACCACTGCCCCCGAACTCTTCGATTCCCGGGTTCTGACGCTGCCACCCCCCAAAGCAGGGGGTCGCCTGCCCCCGGACAGCGCCACGGCCGACGGCGGCTGAGCATCGCCGGGCGGTACGCGCGTGCGCGTCCGCCAGCGCTCCCACAGGGTCGGCAGGTACCGTTCCAACTAACGAACGCGCCAGAATCCGGGACCTCCACCGTGGCGCGCCGACAGACGAGGAGTCCGACCTTGGCGAACGCGCCTGCCCCATACGGGGGGCGCCGCCAGCCAGCCGGTGATCCGGCGGCCGGTGAGGCGTGGGGCGACGCGTGGAGCCAGACCACGTCCGTGCGCTCCACGGCGGCCGCCCGCGTCGATGAGCCCGCGCCCCG
>JAVHVL010000413.1:0-12770 GCA_032160565.1 Pseudonocardiales bacterium
TGTGGGTGCGCTCGCGGATCGGCATGCTCGGCTACTACGGCGAGCAGCCGGTCGACGCCGACGGTTGGCGGCCGACGGGTGACCTCGTCGAGATCACCGCGGATCGCATCCTGTTCCGCGGTCGCACGTCCGAGGTGATCAACGTCGGCGGGGTGAAGGTGCACCCGTTGCCGATCGAGGAGCGCGTGGCCGCGGTGCCGGGCGTGGACGTGGCGCGCGTCTTCGGCCGCCCGAACGCGATGACCGGCGCCATCGTCGCGGTCGAGGTCGTGGCCGCGCCGGGCGCGGACACCGACGCCGTCGGCGCCGCGATCCGCGAGGCGTGCGCCGACCTCGCGCCTCCGGCACGCCCGCGCAGCATCCGGTTCGTCGACGACATCGCGATGGCCGGCAGCAAGATCGTCAGAAGGGACACCGCGTGACCACGGACAATCCCCGCGTCGTGATCGTGACGGGTGGCAGCCGAGGGCTGGGCGCCGGAATCGTGCGCTCATACCTCCAGTCCGGTGATCGCGTCGCGACGTGCGCGCGCTCGTCCACGCCCGAGGTCGAGGCCTGGTCGTCGGATCCGGAACTCGCCGACCGGTTCCTCTTCACCCCCGCCGACCTGTCCCGCGCCGAGGACGCCGACGCGTTCGTGACGGCCGTCATCGACCGGTGGGGCACCGTCGACGTGCTGGTGAACAACGCCGGCGTCGCCCGCGACGGCATCCTCGGGCTGTTCTCCGACGATGACGTCGACACCGTCATCGACCTGAACCTCAAAGGCACGATCTACATGACCAGGCTGGTCAGCCGGCGCATGCTCGCGCGCCGCCGCGGCAGCATCGTCAACATCTCCTCCATCGTCGGGCTGTCCGGCTATCGCGGCCTGTCGGTGTACGGGGCCACGAAGGCCGCGCTCGACGGCTTCACCCGCGCGATGGCACGTGAGCTCGGGTCGCGTGGCATCACGGTGAACTCCGTGGCGCCCGGCTACCTGCGCACCGAGATGAGCCATGGCCTGGACGAGCAGCAGCTGGGCCAGATCGTGCGCCGGACGCCGGCTGGGCGCCTCGGCGAGGCCGAGGACGTCGCGCGTGCCGTGCAGTTCCTCACCGACCCGCGCAACAGCTACGTCACCGGGCATGTGCTGGTGATCGATGGCGGCCTCACCTGTTAGTACCGTGACCCTGACCACTGATGGATTGGATGTAGTCCACATGCCTGCGCCGTTGCCACTGCCCATGCGCGTGCTGGTCAAGGGGCCGTCCACGGTCGTGTGGCTGTCCGAGATGGGCGGCCCGCGCAGCGACTTCACGTTCCCGCGCAGCCTCGAGGCGCACCTGCTCGCCGCCGGGCAGCCGGTGCAGGTGCTCAATACAGCGATCGCGTCGGAGCGCGCCAAGACCACGCTGCGCAGCTGGCAGCGGGAGATCCTGGCGTGGTCGCCGGACGTGGTGATCCTGCTGTACGGGCAGTACGAGGCGATCCACCTGATCGCGCCATGGTGGCTGGAGCGGCACGCGAACAGCCTGCGGCGCCGCCCGGGCCGAATCCGTGAGACGTATCGCAAGCGGCTGCTCGGGCCGGCGTGGATGTCGCTGGCTCGGGTGCAGGCCAAGCTGGACAGGAAGATCGACTCCACCGTTTTCCGCGGCCGCCCGGGGCGGACCGTGGCCCACCTGGAGCGGCTCATCGAGCGCAGCCAGCTGACGGGCAGCCCGCTCGTCTACGTCTTCGAGATCCTGCCGCCGGCAAAGCGATGGCAGTCATGGTTCCCCGGCATGGCGGAGCGCACGGTCGCGATGAACGCCGCGATCGCCGATCTGATCGACCGGATCGACAAGCCGAACGTGCGGCTGTTCTCCACGCAGGATCTGGTGAAGCGCAACTTCACCGACATCGAGGAGGCCACCCCCGACGGCGGCCACTTCAGCGCGGAGCTGCACCGCATGATCGGCGAGGCACTCAGCGCGGACATCCTGGAGTGGGCGGAGAACCAGCCGCACCTGAAGCCGACGACCTGATCTTCCTGCGGTTGCGGCACTCATGCCCGCCCCAGCGCAGGAAGATCCACTTGCGCTGAATCACCCGCGGCGGAAGAACACTCCGTCGAGCTGGAGCAGTCGCCGCGTGGTCGGCTCGGTGAAACCGGGTTCGAGCACCCACAGGTCGAGGCCGTGCTCGGCCAGCTGCCCGACCATCTCGTGCATCAGCGACTGCCCCTCGTAGAGCGGCACGAGGGACAGCTCGAGGCGCACCGCACCGAAGCGGTCCAACGTCTTCGCCGCGCCGTCGAGGACCGTCTGCTCATAACCCTGCACGTCCACCTTCAGCAGCGTGGTCTCCGGGTTGATCGAGTGCCGCACGACCAGCTCGTCGACCGTGGTGGCGGGCACGTCCTCTCTCGCGACGTACCGCGACGCCGGCGCTGCGGCGGCGTGGCGCTCGAGCATCGGCAGTACGGAGGAGGACACCGAGTTCCCCGCGACGTTGATCGTCAGCGTGCCGAGCTGGTCGGAGACGGCCGCACGCTCCACGCTCCACGAGGCATCGGATTGCGCCCGCCGGCTCAGCTGGTCGAACGCGTCGCTCAGCGGTTCGAGGGACACGATCCGGCCCGCGAAACCGGAGCGGCGAAGCAGGGCGCCGAACTGCCCGGTGTTCGCGCCGATGTCCAGCACTGTGCCGATCCCGTTGTACCGCAAGGCATTCACGAACCGGTGCTTGAAGTTCTCCCGCGTGACGTCGTAACCCATCCGGTTGACCGCCGAGCGCAATCGCAGGGCAGCGCGGTGCGGGAGCTTCCCTCGCACACCAGCCATGAACCGCGCGGCAGCCATGAACGTCCCCAATCGGTCGGTCCGGCGCAGCCTATCGCCGGCCGAGAAAGTGGATCAGGTAACACCAGCGTTAGCTCTGGTAAATCGTTCGTATCGCCCATCGCGCGTCATTCGTTGAACTGGGATAGCCTCCGGAACTCAACCGCCGACCGCGATGTGATGGTGAAGATCATGCGCCGAATGTTCAGTGCCCTCGCCGTGACGTGCCTTGCGGCCGTCGCGCTGGTGGCGGCACCCGCCATGGCCTCCGCTGCCTCCGGCGGCCTTCACGCGATCGCGCCGACCTGCCCGTCCGCCAACTACCCACCCGCTCCCAACGCCACTGTCATGTCGAGCACGACCACGCCGTTCGTCGGTCAGAAGATCGAGGTGTCGGGCTCCGCGTACTGCCCCGACGAGGACGTCCGCCTCACCATCGGCGGCACATTCGTCGGCACGGCGCACACCGACGGCACCGGTGCCTTCGACCCCTCGGCCGTCGTGCCGGGCCCCGTCGGCCAGAAGCAGCTCTGCGGCGTCGGAGCCAGCGGGCTGGCCAACGACCAGGACTGCCTCACCCTGACTATCGGCGCGGGGCACGGCACCGAAGCCGCCACGACCGGCGGCGGGTTGGCCATGACCGGCACGCAGGTCGCCGGGTTGGTCGTGCTCGCCATCGCCCTCGTGGCCGGCGGAGCGTTCTTCGCAGCCGCCGGGCGCCGGCGCAAGACCGGCGCACCACGCTGAGCTTGCTACCCCAGCTTCGTACCCGCTTCCAGTACCTGCGCGCCAGCGGCACGCTGCGCCGCGTCGGGTTGTACGGCGCCGGCGGGCTGGTACTGGCCAGCCTCGCGTGGATCCTGATCACGGGTGCGCTCGCCAGGCAACAGGCGATCCGCATGGAGGATCGGCTGCACCAGGTCGAGGGGCTGGTGATCGCCGGCAAGCTCAATGCGGCGCAGCAGGCGGCCCAGGACATCCCGGCGATGGCGCGCCGGGCGCACTGGCTGACCACCGG
Source organism: Pseudonocardiales bacterium (assembly GCA_032160565.1). GTDB lineage: Bacteria > Actinomycetota > Actinomycetes > Mycobacteriales > Jatrophihabitantaceae > RYN-117. Next base: position 3,823 of record JAVHVL010000413.1, read on the forward strand.
ACCGGTGTGGTGGGCAGCGGCGCACGTGCCGTATCTCGGCAGGCCGCTGGAGATCGTCCGCGGCACCACCGAGGCCACGCATCAGATCGGCAGCAACGGCATCCCGACGCTGCTGCAGGTCGCCACCTCACTCGACCCCACCAGGCTGCGCACGGCCGGCGACACCATCGACCTGGCTCCGCTGATCGCCGCCGAGCCGAAGATGGCGAAGGCGGCGAGGACGCTGGACGCCGCCGTGGCGGAGATCGGCGGCCTGCCACAGCAGAGCTGGCTGAAGCAGGTGGTCGGGCCGCGCAACCGGCTGGAAGCGGAGCTGCGGGGCATCCAGGGCTACGTCGACGCCGCGGCGCGCGTCACGAAGATCCTGCCGGCCATGCTCGGCGTGGACGGGCCGAAGCGGTACTTCGTCGGGCTGCAGAACGAGGCGGAGCTGCGCGGGACGGGCGGGCTGCCCGGAGCGTTCGCCGTCCTCGTCGCCGACCACGGCACGATCAGGTTCACCCACTTCGAGAGCGACACGGCGCTGCTGCCCGTCGCCCAGGGGCAGCGCATCCCCACCGGGCTGGACTTCGGCGCCGACTACAACTCGGCGTACGGCGCGGCCGTGCCGACCAGCTTCTTCACGAACTCGAACATGAGCCCGCACTTCCCCTACGCCGCGCAGGTCTGGGCGACTATGTGGCAGAAGGCCAGCGGCGAGCACGTCGACGGTGCGATCGCCCTGGACCCCGCGGTGCTCGGCCAGTTCCTGGCCGTCACGGGGCCGGTCGCGATGCCCGACGGCAGCGCGCTGAGCGCCGCGAACGTCGTCACCCTCACCCAGCGTGACGAGTACGCGATCTTCCCGACGATCGCCGAGCGCAAGGCCTACCTCGTCGCGATCCTCAAGGCGGCGTCGACGCAGCTCACCAGCGGCAAGGGCAGCGCGCTCGGGCTGATGCAGGCGATGAGCGCATCGGCCACGCAGCACCGGGTGCTGGTGTGGAGCGCCGATCCGGCCGTCGAGGCGGCGCTCGCCGAGACGAACTACGCGGGCGTGATCCCGGAGAGCAGCCGCCCGTTCGTGGGGCTGGTGCTGAACAACGTCGCCGCCGGCAAGATGGACTTCTACCTGGCCCGGACCCTCACCTACCACCGCAGCGGCTGCGGACAGACTCGTGACGTCATCGTCACCGTCACGCTGACCAACCGCACACCGGTCGCCGGGCTGTCCCCGTACGTCACCACCCGCCTGGACCGGCACACGAACCCGGTGCGGCCCGGCGACAACCGCACCCTGCTGGACTACTACGCCTCCAGCGGCGCGCAGCTGCTGAGCGTCACCCTGAACGGCGAGCCCGCCACGGCCGGCGTCGAGCACGCGCGCGGGCACCCGATCTTCCGCATGAACCTCGAACTGCCGCGGGGGACGACGCAAACAGTCGTCCTGCACCTCGCCGAACCGGCGGGCACCGGGACCCCCCAGATCTGGCAGCAACCCGGTGTGACACCGCTTGCAGTGCACGCGTACAGCCAGCCCTGCGGCTGATCCGGCGTTACCGGAGCGGGTGCCGCTCGTTGATCAGGCGTGCTGAAAATGCGGCAGAACGCGAAGCGGGGCGCGGTAGCGGTGCTCGTGCTCGCGCTGGCCGCCGGGCTCGTTCTGTTCATGAAGGTCTACAACCAGGGCTCGAAGCTCCCCGCCGTCGACGGGATGGGCGGACAGCCCGGCAGCGCCAACCCGTCGCTGGGTGCGAGCCCCGCGCCGAGCAAGTCCGGCAAGGGACCCGGTGCCGCCGCAGACGTGGGCATCAGCTCCTTTCCGGCCAGCCTGACCAGGAAGATCGGCCGCCGCACCCTGCCCGGAATGCCCACCCACACCGTGCGGATGGAGGTCACCGCCCAGGGCAGTGTGGCCAGCCTCGGCTACCTCGTCCCCACCAGCGACGTCACCCCTTACGGCGTCCTGCACAGGGTGACCCAGCCGTGGTCGAAGACGCTGACGGCGGTGGGCACGATCTATCTCGCCGGCATCTTCATCCAGAACGGCCGCGACGCCACGTCGGTGACGTGCACCATCTACATCGACGGGAAGGTCGCCGATCAGCAGACCTTCGTCGGGCCGTACAAGCGCGGCATCTGCATCGCCTGACCGATCACCTCGGAGGGGCCGGCCGCTCGAAGACGATCTCGAGCCCGTCTTCGTCGTCCCACTGCTCTCCCACCGCGATGAAGCCGTACTGGATGACCAAGTTGCGGGACGCGACATTGTCGGGGCGGATGGTCGCACGGACCGTGCGCACCGACGGATCGCCGGCGGCTCGCTCGAGCAGGATCTCCAGCGCAGCCCGTGCGTAGCCCCGGCGCTGATAAGCGGGGTCGACGGCATACGCGATCTCCACCACGCCGTCATTGTCGGGGCGGCCGTGGAAGCCGGCTCGGCCCACGGCAAGGTGCAGTGCGGTATCGACGATCGCGTGTGCGATCGACCCCACCACGCCGGCGTCTTCGTGAACCTGCCTGCTGCGGCGTTGCCAGGAGCTACGCCATTCCGGCCCGGCGAAGTACGGCGTCAACCGGATCGGGGCCACCTGCTCGGCCGCGTCGAGGTCGCCTGCCGCGAGGGCGTGGAACACCTCCGGCGGCAGCTGGACGAGCTCGACCACCGCTGCGCCTCGTTCCGCCACTCAGCCATCATCCCGCCGACGGCGGCGCTGGTGTCCTGCGACTCGGGCGGGTGGATGATCGGGCGCCCTCGGTACGTTGAGAGTTGCGTCCACTCCACCGGGACGGAGCAACCATGGCTGACCAACTCCAGCTGGCTACGGCACCCCAGATAGGCGGCGTGCGCGTCGAGACGAACGGGATCAACGTCATCCCGGACGCCGAGCGCAAGGGGCGACCGCGCGATCTGTTCTGGCCGTGGTTCGGCTCCAACGTCTCGATCCTCGGCCTCGGCTACGGCGCGTTCGCCTACTACTTCGGGATCTCGTTCTGGCAGGGGTTGTTCGCGGGCCTGCTGGGCGTGATCGCCTCGTTCCTGCTGTGCGGCTTCGTGGCCGTCGCCGGCAAGCGGGGCTCGGCGCCCACGCTCGTGCTCAGCCGAGCCGCGTTCGGGGTGCGGGGCAACAAGCTGCCCGCCGTGCTCTCCTGGATCCTGACCGTCGGCTGGGAGACCGTGCTGGTCATCCTCGCCACGCTGGCCACCTCCACCGTCTTCGATCGCCTCGGCTGGGGTGGCGGCACGACGACGAAGGTCGTGGCGATGCTCGTCGTCGCGGCGTTGACGGTGCTGGCGGGCGTATTCGGCTTCGACCTCATCATGCGGCTGCAGGCGGTGATCACGGTCGTCACCGCGGTGCTCACCGTGGGGTACATCGCGCTGGTCGCCGACAAGATCAATTGGTCCGCGGTGTCGGCGATCCCGTCCGGCTCCGCGCAGCACGTGCTCGGCGCGCTGGTGTTGTTCATGACCGGCTTCGGCCTCGGTTGGGTGAATGCCGCGGCCGACTACTCGCGGTACCTGCCGCGCACGTCCTCCGGCCGCGGGGTCATCGCCTGGACAGCCTTCGGCGGCGCGGTGGCGCCGATCGTGCTGATCGTCTTCGGGCTGCTGCTCGCCGGCTCGTCACCCAGGCTCAATGCCGCGATCGGCGCGGACCCGATCGGCGCGCTCGCCACCGAGCTGCCGAAGGGCTTCCTCGTCCCGTTCGTGATCGTCGCGGTGCTCGGACTGATAGGTGGCTCGGTGCTGGACATCTACTCATCCGGTTTGGCGCTGCTGACCGCGGGGGTGCGCGTGCCGCGCTTCGCCGCGGCGTTCATCGACGGCATGATCATGCTGGCCGGGACGATCTATGTCGTGTTCTTCGCCGACAACTTCATCGGCCCGTTCCAAGGTTTCCTCATCACCCTCGGCGTGCCGATCGCTGCGTGGTGCGGCATCTTCCTCGCCGACCTGCTGATGCGCTCGCGCGACTACGACGAGCCGGACCTGTTCACGCCGCGAGGCCGGTACGGAGACGTGCGGATCCTGCCGCTGGCGGTCATCGTGGCGGGCACCGCACTCGGCTGGGGACTCGTCACGAACACGTATGCCAGCTGGCTGAAATGGCAGGGCTACCTGCTCCAACCGTTCGGGCTGGGCGGCAAGAGCGGCTCGTGGGCGGGTGCCAACCTCGGCGTGCTCGCGGCGTTCGTCGTGGGCTTCGTCGTCACGCTGGCGGTGGATCGCGGGCGGGTGCGGCGTCAGGAGTCGCAGCCGCCGAGTGCCGCCGAGTTGACCGTCGAGTCCGTGGCGTGGCTTATGTAGCTCGCCGCCGGTGCCGGTGCTTGATCCGGTACATCGCCAGGTCGGCGTTGCGCAGCACATCCGCGGCCTGCTCCCCGACGGCAGCGAGGTACGCGCCGACGCTGCCCCGTACTCGCACCGAATCGCCGTGGATCGCATGCGGCCGCGCCAGCGCGCGGGTGACGCGCCGCGTCAGTGCGGTGAGGCCGGCGTCGTCGATCCGGGGCGCGATAACCACGAACTCGTCGCCGCCCAGCCGCCCGATCGTGTCGCCCGGCCGCACCATCGACCGCAGCCGATGCGCGACGCCGAGCAGTACCTCGTCACCGGCCGCGTGACCGAACTGGTCGTTCACCGACTTGAAGTCGTCGAGGTCGATGTAGAGGACGCCGACATCGGGCACCCGTCGCCGCGCGCCGCGCGTGCCCAGCGCCGCGGTCAGTCGCTCGTCGGCGAGTGAGCGGTTGGGGAGCCCGGACAGCGGGTCGTGTGAGGCGGCGTGCGCGAAGTCCTCCTCGATCATCTTGCGCCGGGTGATGTTCACGTGCGAGACCACCGCGCCGCCGCGGGCGCCGGCCAGCTGGTTGATCCGCAGCAGGAACCAGCGCCGTGCGGACGGCGACGGGCAGGCGTACTCGATCTCGGCGTCCACGCTCTCGCCACTGAGTACTGCCAGCAGGTCGGCCGCTACCGACCGGGCCTCGTCGCTGCCCTGCTCGGCCGAGCGGTTGCACACGTCGACGTAGTTGACGCCGACGCCGGTGCTCGCTTCGCTACCGCCGTTGTCGAGGGCGAACATCCGCCAGGCACGGTTGACGGTGATGATCGTCCCCGCTGCGTCGAGCACGGCCGTGGCATCGGGCAGCGCGTCGAGGACCGCCGCGGCGAGCTCGCTCGCCGGCTCGGTCGACCCCTCGCGGCCCATCCGACAAGCGTGTGCCAGGGGCGGTACCCCGCAGCCGAAAACTTTGCCTCCTCACAGCGACATAACGCACATCCGAGGAAATACCGGGGAAATCGACCTGCGGAAAGTGCCGACGGCTATCGACGACGGTGCTGAGGGTCGGCAGTGAAGAGCCTGATGAGAAACCGTGTAGGAGGGGCACGCCGCGGGCATACAGCCCGTTGCCAGAGAGTTGAACCCGCTATCGACCACGACCTGGATCGACCGCCCTCACCCCCGGAGGAACGATCACCATGACAGCCATCATCACCCCTGGCTCCCGCCGCGATGTCCTGACAGCTCGACTGGACACGCTGCGCGCCGAGCGCGACCAGGCTCTCGCAGAGACCATCCCTTCCGGCTTCGGCGACGTGGCCGACCGCGCGACGAACGTCGACGGGCACGTGCGGCTGGCCATGCTCGAGCAGCGCATCGCCGCGGTCGAGGACGAACTGGCGGCCCGCGACCCGCGCGCCGACCGCAGCGACTCCGACGGGGTGGCCGTCGGGGACATCGTGACGCTCGACTTCGGCGACGGACCCGAGTCGTTCCTGCTCGGCTCGGTAGACCAGGGTGACGACAACATCGACGTCATCACGCCCAGCAGCCCACTGGGCCATGCCCTGCAGGGGGCACAGGTCGGCGCCACCGTCTCCTACACCACGCGGTCGCACCGGACGCTCTACGCCACGGTCACCGCGATCGGCTAGCCGTGGCCGGCGTCAACGCGGCTACGACGGCGGCGCTCTCCTATGTTGCGGGGGGCTACGCTTGGCATCCGAGCCGAAGGGATCTGGCCATGTCGGAGCATCCCGAGAAGAAAGACTTCATCGAGGCCGCCAAGCGGCAGCTCGCTCAGATCAGCGCGGAGTTCGAGAAGACCTTCGAGAACCTCAAGGACCCGGACGGCCGCAAGCGCATGGCTTCGTCGTATCTCGACCTGCTCGAACAGGGCCTTTCCAAGGCGCAGCACAGCGTCGCAAGCTACCGGGAGAGGATGGCGCCGAATCCGACGGCTGACGCGCCACCGCCACCGGATGCGCCAGCGGGTCCGGCTGCGCCACCGCCACCGGCGCCCGATCCTGCTTCACCTGAGTCACCCGCACCTCCGCCCGCTGCTCCATAACGAGGACCGCCGGCGAACCAGGGCAAATCCACTCGCGATGGGGCACGCCACGGTCGCCCGGTTCGCCGAGATGATCAACGGGTGCCGGATCGTGTCGAGACCTGTTCGGTTGCCCAGCGGGGCGGTAGTTTATGTATGCCGATGTGCTCCCACGGGCCTGAGCGCAAACCCCCGAGCTGTAGCCCCATAGCTCGGGGGCTTAACCCGCAGACAAACCCGCAGGCGCAAGACGAGGGCGCGGCCCGCCGCTGGAGCCGCGCCCACATCTGAGCGACCACCTCAGTGGTCGAGCGAGTCCTTGACCTTGCGGCCGGTGTCCTTCGCTTGCTCGCCGGCATTCTTCAGATCGGCCTTCACCTGGTCGCGTCGACCGCTCGTCTCCTTGCGGGGGTTCCCGCTAACTCGTCCGGCGGCTTCCTTGGCCTTGCCGGTCGCCTCTTGGGCCTTGTTCTTCATCTTGTCCCGAGTACTCATCGCGCTCATCCCCTCCGATGGTGTTGGTTGCGTTTACCTGGTGCTCGCCCGCTTCCGCGGCGTGCTCTTTGCCTTGCCGGACGCGGCCGTACGGCCGCTCGACGTCGCCTTGCGCTTGGGGCGCTCTTGCCGGGAGCTCCGGCTTGCCGTCGAGCTCCCGCTGCCGGACCCGCCGCCCGTACCGGCGGCTTTGCGGCTGCCGCCGGCCCGCTGCGAGACAGCCTTGCGTGGACGTCGGGACTCCGAGGTGGCCTTCCGCGGCGAACTCGATTCGCCGCTGGACTTGCGGGGCCGGGGCTGGGCGCTCGACTTGCGCGGTGACGACTTGCGCGGGCGGGACTCGGAGCTCGAATCCGCTCCGCCGGACCGGGCGCCGGCGGTCGCCTTCCGCGGCCGCGAGCCGTCACCGGACTTACCTGCGCGCCCCGATGGCTTGCCGTTCCCGGATCGCCGCCCGGACGATTCCGAGCTGTCCGGTTGCTTGACGACCTTGCCCTCGCGGATCTCCCCACGCCATGAGCCGGTGGCCTCCTGTTCCAGCATCACGAACCGGCGGAAGTTCTTCAGGTCGAGGCGAACTCGCCGACCCGCCGCGCGCCACAGGTTGCCGGTCTTCTCGACGAGGCCGCTGGGGTAGTACTCGAGGGCGACGAGCACCCGGGTCAGGTCATCGGCCAGTGGGTGGAAGGTCACCACCCCCTTCGTGGACCCCTTGCTGCCCTCCGACGTCCACACGATGCGCCGGTCCGGGATCTGCTCCTGGATCTTCGCCCGCCACGTCCGGTGCGACTTGAAGACCTTCGCGCGCCAGTTCGTCTCCGTCTCGCTCACCTGCTCGACGCTCTCGACGCCCTTGGTGAAGCGGGAGAAGTCCTTGAACTGCGTCCACTGGTCATAGACGACCGACACCGGGGCGCCGATGTCGATCGACTCCTCGATGTTGATCGCCTTCTGCTTCCCGGTGCCCTTGCCCTTACCGCCGCCGACCAGCTGCTTTGCCTTGTCCGTGACGCCGGTGGTAGCCGTCCCGATCGCGGCCTTGAGGGGGCCGTCGCCGTGAAGCAGGCGCTTCGCCCCCTCGCCGATGGCGGGGAGCTGACCGGTCTCCCCGACGTGCGTCATTTTCTCCGCGGCCGCGGAAACCCCGTTGCCCAGCCTTCCCGCCAGTCGATCGGCCTGAGCATCGAACAGGCCTCGAGCCTGCTCAGTCAGCTGCTTCGTAGCCGGGCTGTGGCGCAAGCTGCCGACGAGGGTGTCGCCCGCGCCACGCTGTTCGGTATTTCTTGCCATGACGAAACTCCTATCGTCTCCGACCGCTTTGTCGGGCAGGTTGTTGTCTATACGGGCTGCCGCGCACGTCGCCGGCCGCGACGCCTGCCGCGCTCCTCGCCCTCGCCCACGCCCTCTTCTTCCTCTTCTTCCTCGTCCTCGTCTTGCTCGTCCTCGTCTTCGTCCTCGTCTACTTCTGCCTCGTCCTCGTCGTATTCGTATTCGTCTTCGTATTCGGGCTCTTCCTCTTCTTCCTCGTCACCTTCGTCGCCCTCGTCCGCCTCGTCGTACTCGTCTTCGTATTCGGGCTCTTCTTCTTCTTCTTCTTCTTCTTCTTCTTCGTCGTCCTCGTCCTCGTCGTATTCGTCTTCGTATTCGGGCTCTTCCTCTGCTGCCTCGTCCTCGCCGACCTCGTCGGCGTACTCGTCCTCCTCTTCGTCGACGTCTTCGGATCGGTCGCGTGCTTCGTCGCCCTCTTCGTCGCCGCGGCCGCGGCGGGCTCGGCCGCGTCGGGACTCCTGCCCGCGTCGGCCGGACCCTCCGCGCCGCCGTTCGGCCAGCCTGGTGGCGGTGTCCGTGCCCGAACGGGCTGCGCCGCGGGCTCGCCGCCCGGTGCCCTCCACGGTGTCACCGACCAGTTCGGTTCGTCGCTGCAGCGCATCGCTGAGCCGGCCGGCCTGGGACTCGAACACCGAGACCGCCGCCTGGCGGCCGGCTGCGAGGACTGGGCCGCGGAGCTGGCTCAGCAACTCCTGGCCGCGGTCGGACTGCAGCGCCTTGGCCGCTTGCTCCCGCGCGATGTCCCTGGGCCTGCCTCGTCCGCTGAGCCAGAGAGCGAGCCCGATGGCAGCCTTTGCCTTCTTGGT
>JAVHVL010000104.1:0-3227 GCA_032160565.1 Pseudonocardiales bacterium
GCGGCTCTACCGAGTCAGCGCCGCTGATCCGTCCCTCTATCACCTGCAGATCGACAGCACCACGATCAGCCTGCAATCGTGTACTGATCTGATCGTGCGGGCCTACCGATCTCTGGTCGGGTAATCCCATCCGGATCCCTGTCGTGCCGTTCGTTTCTCGGCGCGACGCTTATCTGTACGGGCGATCCGAGCGGCCGATCTGTGCGGCTGATCTGTGCGGCCGGACGCGGTCGGCGCACGTCCGGACGCCGTCGGCGCAAACGGGCCGGCGGATCGCCACGTCACAGCGGTTTGCGGCCCCACGCTGAGATCAACGGTGCGGTGGCCAGATCAAGACGCCCGCTTGCGACGTTGCTGAGGTGCTGTTCGATCTCCGCTTCGGTGGCCAGATCTGCAGCGACCAGCCGTTCCCGGATCTGTTGTACGGTCGCGATCTCCAGCGCGGTGCACGCCGGCGAGGTGATCGGAAAGAACGCGTCGGCCTGCACCGCGTCCAGCCCCGCCGCACGTAGCAGCCGTGGCAGCGTCCGCCCGAACGCCAGCTGCGCCCCCCGGCCGGCCATCAACGTCCGGAACCCCTGACGCAGCCGGTTCGCCAACTGCTGCGCCGGCCCGTACTCGTCCGGGCAGATCAGCGGCTGCAACGCCGGGTCGGCGTCCTCGATAAATGTCGCTGGCCACAACCCGACCGGACGGGCCGACCTGCTCGGCCAGCCACGCGGGCACGCTGACACCGCCCGCCCCGACCTCCCAGCACGCCCACCCCGCGGACACGCCGACCGCCGCGAGGTGCCGAAACGTCACCGGATCGAACAGCTGCGACAGAGCGTCGAACCGTCGCCCAGCCTCCGACTGCTGATTGTCCAGCAGATAACCCTCGTCCCGCGTCACGCGTCCATCCTGCTCGCCACCCAGGCAACGAGCAGCGGCCCCGAGCGCGACGACCTCAGCTGTGCGCTCCTTGAGCAGGCCCGCTGGCACACGCGGTCACTCGACGCGGACGGTCGTGAGAGGTCGGGATGCTGCGCCGCTTATCCAATGCGAGGGCCAACTCGTCTTGCTCGCGGTACCGGTCCAGACAACGCCGCACAAGCCTCAACGTCCTCGAAATGCCGCGTGATCACGCCACCGGATAGCCGGCCGAAGCAAGAAGGTCGCGCGATAGGGACCACAGTCTGGCGGCCTTGTCCGGGTCCAGAGCGTATGCAGCGACCCCTCGCCGCACGCCCGGGGCGAATGGCACAGCTTCTTGGCAGTCCTCGAAGTACTTACCTGTCACGCCTTCCACAAACGGGGAGCCGGCGAGCAGGACGGAGGTCGCGGCTCCCTGCTCCACCGTCTTCTCAGTCACGCCCGTGGCACCCGAGGGGTCGAAGGACTGCGGCGGCGTCTCCATGTGACGGCTGAGGCTCGTGCTCCAGATCCGCCCCGGATTCAGCGCGTTGACGGCAACGCCGCCCGACCGCCACCGCCTTGCTGCCTCGACCGCGAAAAGCACGTTGGCGGTCTTCGACTGGCTGTAGGCCAGCCACGGGTCGTACGGCGTGTGCTCGAAGTTGGGGTCCGCGAACTGCACCTCGCCGTTCACGTGCCCGACCGAGCTCACGACGACGACCCTGGCGCCGCGCGACAACCACTGCCTGTCGTGGAGCCCATTTGCGAGCTGGAAGTGACCGAGATGGTTGGTGGCGAATTGCAGTTCCCACCCATGGCTGTTCCGGGTCTCCGGAGGGGCCATGACGCCGGCGTTGGCCACCAGGATGTCGCACGGGCCGCTCCAGCCCTCGACGAAGCCGGCGACGGACGCCGGCTCGCTAATATCAAGCGCCTTCACCAACGGCGTCCTCGCCGCACGGTCCGCCGCGATCTCGGCAGCGACCGCTTCCCCCGCCGCCACGTTGCGGACGGCGAGCGTCACCGCCGCGCCGGAGCGTGCCAGGGCGCGTGCCGTCTCGACACCAATGCCGGACGACGCACCGGTAACAATTGCCGCCTTGTCCGAGAGGTCAACACCGTCGAGCACCTCGACCGCCGTGCTCGACGGTCCGAACGGGATCTCCAAGCGGTCCGTCATGCCCACCTCGCTTCTCCGAATCGATCGCACATTCCAAGCTCGGCGAACTCGCGCTAGGAGCTGCATGTCCGGACGTGTCAGCAGCCGGAGGACGATGGCCGGACGACCGTACCGGCACCAGAGTCGCTGGAAGGCACGACGTAGGGCGGCGGCGGACTGGAGAACGCCGACAGTCCTTTGATCACGACCGAGGATCCTTTCAACAAGGTCATCGCGGCGACCGCAGCCCGATCCGCCCCGGCCCGGGAAACACGTAGATGGATCTCGTACGCGGTGCCGCCCTGGCTCAACGGGTTGAGTACCCAGGACTGACATGCGAGCGAGCCGGTTCGGGCGGCGACATCGGCGGGAGAGATCCCCGCATTGGGACCCGGACCGATCGTGTAGGTGACGACGACAGTCACATCGAGACCCACGGTAGACGACGCACCCGAGGAGATCGTCACTGCGGGAGACGCACTTGGGCTGCGGCGCGTCAGCTGTGGAATTGCCGCGACTGCGGCCACGGCGACGACCACGGCAGCGATCAGTAGGTAGTTGCGTGAGGTGTGCCGCTTCGCGGCCAAGATGCCCTGGACGTTGAGTGTCGGTACGCGGAGAGCGCGCTCATTCCATCGCGTGGCTTGGTTGCGCAGCAGCTCGTCCAGCTGCTCATTGGAGTTCATAGAACTGTTCCCCCAATATCGTCCGTAGCCGCCTCCGCGCGTCCGACATCGTGGACTTCACCGTGCCCTCCGAGCACGACATCACGGCCGCGATCTCCTTCACTGGCAGTCCGAGGAAGTAGTACAGCTCGACGGCAATCCGCTGGCGACGGCTGAGCCGGTCGAGGGCGTGCTCGACGTCAAGGTCACGGGCACTCGGCGCGTGCTCAGGCTCCGCAAGCAGCGTCCGCTGCTGAACGACGGAGCGGCGTCGAGCTTTGCGCGCCTGGTGCACTGTGAGGGCCAGCAACCAACTCGTCGCAGACCCGCGTCGCTGATCGAATTCCTTCGCTTGCGCCAGGCGACGACCAAGGCGTCCTGGAGCACGTCCTCCCACTCGACCGGAGCCAGCCGAGCGGCAAGCCGTGCCATCGCCCCCCAATGCGGGCGGACCCACGCCTCGAACTCCTCCGCGGTCTGCAGACCTGCCAGCGCAGGGTTGCGCGCAG
>JAVHVL010000169.1:0-5401 GCA_032160565.1 Pseudonocardiales bacterium
AACTGGCGACGGCAATGAGCGCGATCGCCGACTTCGGGGGGCTGCTCATCGCGCACGCGGAGGACGAGGCGGTGATCGCCGCGGCGCCCGAACCGCGCGGCCCCGTGTACCGCGACTTCCTGCTGTCGCGCCCGGAGGACGCCGAGCTGCGGGCCGTCGAGTCGCTCCTCAGCGTGACCGCCCGCACCGGCTGCCGGACGCACATCGTGCACCTGTCCAGCGCGCGCTGCCTGCCCCTGATCGCGGCGGCCAGGTCGGCGGGGCTGCCCGTGACCGTCGAGACGTGCCCGCACTACCTGACGCTCGCGGCCGAGGAGGTCCCCGCGGGCGCGACGCAGTTCAAGTGCTGCCCGCCGATCCGCGATGCCGCGAACCGGGAGCTGCTGTGGCAGGCGCTGCTCGACGGCGTCATCGACATGGTGGTGTCCGACCACTCGCCGTGCACGCCCGAGGCGAAGGGGCTCGACAGCGGGGACTTCGGCGCGGCGTGGGGCGGGATCGCGTCTGTGCAGCTGGCACTGCCGGCGGTCTGGACCGAAGCGGCGCGGCGCGGAGTGCCGCTGGCTCGGGTGGCCGGCTGGATGTCCGCCGCCCCCGCGCGGCTCACCGGCTTGGCGGACCGCGGCGGCATCGAGGTCGGCCGCCAGGCGGACCTGTGCGTGTTCGCGGACGCGGAGGAGTTCACCGTCGAGCCGCACCTGTTGCTGCACCGCCATGCCGTCACGCCGTACGCCGGCCGCACGCTGCGCGGGGTAGTCCGCGAGACTTACCTGCGGGGACGGCGGATCGAGCCAGGCCGGCTCGACGGCCGCGCGACAGGGAGGCCCAGTGGAGGGAGGCCCAGTGGAGGGAGGCCCAGTGGCTGAGCCGGTCGAGTTCCGCCACCTGCCCGACGTCGCGAGCCGCGCGCTCGGCGGCAGTGTCGTGTACGCCAACGACGAGTTCTTCGCCGACGCGGCAAACCTGATCGTTCCGGCACCGGCCCGCCACGACTCCACGGCGTTCGATCACCGCGGCAAGGTCTACGACGGGTGGGAGACCCGACGGCGCCGGGAACCCGGCGAGGACTTCGCCGTCGTCCGCCTCGCGGCGCCGGCCGTCGTGCGTGGCCTGGACATCGACACGTCGCACTTCAGGGGGAACTACCCGCCCGTCGCGTCGGTGGAGGCCACTACCGTGCTCGGCTACCCCACGGTCGACGAGCTGCTGTCCGCGCCGTGGTTCAGCCTGATCGACAAGGTGGATCTCGACGGCAACGCGCCGAACGTCGTGCCCGTCCGAGCGCCGGACCGGCTGGTGACGCACGTGCGCCTCACCATCTATCCGGACGGCGGCGTCGCGCGCTTTCGCGTCTACGGCGAGGTGATCCCCGACCCGCGCCAGCTCGGCGGCCGGGTCGACCTGGCCGCCACACTGCACGGCGGGTTGATCGCCGATTGCAGCAACCTCTTCTACTCGTCCCCGGCCAACGTCCTCGCGCCCGGGCGGGCGCAGGTCATGTCCGACGGCTGGGAGACCGCCCGCCGCCGCGACGACGGCAACGACTGGCTGGTGGTGCGCCTCGGAGCGCCGGCGCTGGTGCATGACGCCGTGGTCGACACGTCTCGCTTCGTCGGCAACGCCCCGGGCTCGGTGCGCCTGTCCGACGCCGAGACCGGAGCCGAACTGCTGCCGCGTACCAGGCTGATCCCGGACACCGAGCACCGCTTCCGGGTGCGCTCGTCGGCTGTGGTGCGGCTGGTGCGGCTGGACGTCTACCCCGACGGCGGGATCTCCCGGCTGCGCATCAACGGCGCCGTGCCGGAGGCCGCGCGGGGCGAGGTCGCCGCCCGCTGGCTGGGGTTGCTCGGAGCGGAGCCGGCCAACCAGATCGACCCGGACGAATTCTTCGAGTGAGGATCGATATGCCCATGGACGTCAGGGTTTCCGGACCCGATGTGCCCCGTGCCGGGGAGGTGCTCACCGAGGACGCGCTGGAGTTCGTCGCGGGGTTGCACCGGAGCTTCGCCGCCACCCGAGCCGACCTGCTGGGGCGCCGGGCCACGCGCCGCGAGGAGGTGCGCCGCACCGGCCGGCTGGACTTCCTGCCGGAGACCGCGGAGATCCGCGAGGGCGCGTGGCGGGTCGCCCTGCCGCCCCGCGATCTGCTCGATCGCCGCGTCGAGATCACCGGCCCCACCGAGCGCAAGATGATGATCAACGCGTTGAATTCCGGCGCAAAGGTGTGGCTGGCCGACCTCGAGGACGCCAATACGCCGCACTGGCGCAACGTCATCGAGGGGCAGGTGAACCTGCGCGACGCGGTGCGCGGCACGGCGACGTACACCGGGCCGGACGGGCGGGAGTACCAGTTGCGTACCGACGCGCCGCTCGCCACGATCGTCGTCCGGCCGCGCGGCTGGCACCTCGACGAGCGGCACATCACGATCGACGGTGCACCCGCCGTCGGAGCACTCGTCGACTTCGGGCTGCACTTCTTCCACAACGCCCAGGCCCTGCTGGACAAGGGCTCCGGGCCGTACTTCTACCTGCCGAAGATGGAGAGCCACCTCGAGGCCCGGCTGTGGAACGGCGTCTTCACCGAGGCGCAGGAGCGGCTCGGGATTCCCCACGGCAGCGTCCGCGCAACTGCTCTCATCGAGACGATCCCCGCCGCGTTCGAGATGGCGGAGATCCTCTACGAGCTGCGCTCGCACGCGTCGGGGCTCAACGCCGGCCGGTGGGACTACCTGTTCAGCATCATCAAGTACTTCCGCGACGCCGGCCCGTCCTACGTCCTCCCGGACCGCTCGGCCGTCTCGATGACAGCTCCGTTCATGCGCGCGTACACCGAGCTGCTGGTCAGCACCTGCCATGCCCACGGCGCCTTCGCGATCGGCGGCATGGCCGCGTTCATCCCGTCCCGGCGCGACGTGGAGGTGAACGAGCGGGCGCTGACCAAGGTGCGCGAGGACAAGCAGCGCGAGGCCGCGGACGGCTTCGACGGCTCGTGGGTGGCGCACCCCGACCTCGTCCCGGTCTGCGGCGAGGTGTTCGACGCCGTCCTCGGCGTCCGCCACAACCAGCTGGATCGGCTACGGGACGACGTCGTCCCCGACCCCGGCGCCCTCATCGACCTGTCCGGCACGGGCGGGGAGGTGACGTCTGCGGGGCTGCGCACGAACGTCAGCGTCGGGTTGCGTTACCTCGAGGCGTGGTTGGACGGCAACGGCGCCGCCGCCATCGACAACCTGATGGAGGACGCCGCCACGGCGGAGATCAGCCGCTCGCAGATCTGGCAATGGGTCCGCAACGGCGTCCGCCTCGCCGACACCGGCGAGCTCGTCGATGCCGAGCTGGTGCGAGGCATCCTAGCGACGCAACCGGCGAACGGCCCGCACGCGGAGCAGGCCCGCGCCCTCTTCGAACAGGTGGCGCTCGACGAGGACTTCGTGGAGTTCTTGACCCTGCCGGCGTACGCGCTGATCGACTAGGCGGGGCGATGCCGGACGACTCCCTGCTGCCCCGGCTCGACGCGCTGCTCCGCGGCGACGACGAGGAGCGGCGGCGTCGCTACCCGGGTCCGCCCCCCGGCCGACAGCCGGTGCACACGCTCTACGTGCCGGCGGACCGGTTCACGGCGGCTACGGTGGCCGACTGCCGGGCGGCCGCGCTCGCCGCGCTGGACGCGCACGGGCCGCTGCCGGACGGCCTGGACGCCATGGAGGAACGCGTGCGGGCGAAGCTCGCCGACGAGCCGGTCGAGGATCTGCGCATCGACTTCGAAGACGGGTACGGCACCCGCGACGACGAGGACGACGACGTGCGTGCCGCCGCGGGCGCCCTCGCCGCCGCGGTGCAGGCCGGCACCGCGCCGGCGTTCGTCGGCCTTCGCATCAAGTCGCTCGAGGCCGAGACGCGCGCCCGAGCCGTGCGCACCCTCGCCCTGTTCCTGGAGACGCTGCTCGGCGCGGTGGCTCTGCCGGCGGGCTTCCGAGTGACGCTGCCGAAGGTCACTTCGGTGCGGCAGGTCGAGGCGATGGTGGAGCTCTGCGCGGCACTCGAGGCTGATCACCCCGGTGCGGTGCTTCGCTTCGAGCTGCAGATCGAGACGCCGCAGGCGGTGCTGGGGCCGGACGGCGCCGCGCTCGTCGCGCCGATGATCCACGCGTCTGGCGGCCGCTGCGCCGGGCTGCACTACGGCACGTACGACTACAGCGCCGCGCTCGGCGTCGCAGCCGGCTTCCAGAGCCTGGAGCACCCGGCGGCCGATCACGCGAAGGCGGTGCTGCAGGTCGCCGCGGCCGGCACCGGGGTGCCGGTCTGCGACGGCTCCACCAACGTCCTGCCGGTCGGCGACCGCGCGGCGGTACGGGCAGCGTGGTCGCTGCACGCCCGGCTGGTCCGGCGTTCGCTCGAGCGCGGCTACTACCAGGGATGGGACCTGCACCCGGCGCAGCTACCGACCCGCTTCGCGGCGACGTTCGGCTTCTACCGCGACGGGATGACCGCGGCGTCCGACCGGCTGCGGGCGTACCTGGACCGGCACGTCGCGGGGCTGCTGGACGAACCGGCGACGGCGCGTGCCCTGGCCGGGTACCTGCTGCGCGGGCTCGACGCCGGCGCTGTCGAAGAGGCCGAGATCATCGAGCTGTCCGGCCTCGCCTTGCCTGATCTCCGGGCACTGGCCGGCCTGTCGCGGTGACGCGGGTCAGGCCACCGCGTGCGCTTGGACGGCCCGCACCCGCTGTGCCAGCTTCGCCAGCACCGAGTGCGACAGCGCCGGGACCTCGTCGAGCAGCCTGGTGAAGTCCGGCCGCACCACCACGGCGAGCACCATCGGCGTCTCGGCGACGACCGTCGCGGTGCGCGGCCCGCCGTCGAGCAGGGCGATCTCGCCGAAGTAGTCGCCGGCGCGCAGGGTCGCCACGAGATCGCCGTTCACGGAGACCGCGCCCGTGCCGTCCAGCACGATGACGAACTCGTGCCCCGGCTGCCCCTCCGTGGTGAGGACGGTGCCCGCGGAGACGTCCAGTTCGGTCACCACCCGGGACACGGCACGCAGCTCCCGCTCACTGCACGTGGCGAACATGGGCAGCCGCCGGATGCGTTGCGTGATCACCGGACGTCGTCGCATGTGATCAAGGGTGGCAACGCAAGATTGCGCTCGGGGCCCAACAGATTTAGAACGTGTTACACCCTACTGTGACATGCATGACGCTCTCCCCGTTGTCGGTGCTCCGGGCCAGAATGTGCCCATGAGCCTGACCGTCCGCACCCTCACCTTCGACTGCGCCGACGCTACGGCGCTGGCGAGCTTCTGGTCCGCGGCGCTGGGGTGGAACGCCTACTTCGACGACGACCCCGAAGTGCTGGTCGCGCCGTCCTTCCCGCCGCCCAGGGGCGGGGCGCCGAACCTGCT
>JAVHVL010000306.1:0-4144 GCA_032160565.1 Pseudonocardiales bacterium
GTCGCCGTCGCCGTCGTCGCCTTTCGTCGCCGTCGCCGTCGCCGTCGCCGACCTTTCACCGCACCGTAATAGCGTCCAACCGCTCCCGTAGAAACTCCGCAGCCACGACCGGCCCATACGAGTTGGCCCGCCCGATCGGCGGCTGCAACGCCTCCACTACCGCATCGTGATCGGCCTCGTAGAAGTACACCAGCGACACCAGGTCCTCATCCGGCGCTTCGGCCTGTGGCGGCAGCACCCGGTGCCGGTTGGATCTCCAGCGATCACCGCTCCATCGCGCCAGCAGGTCGCCGGTGTTGATGGTGAACGCGTCTGGGTGGTACGGCGCATCGGCCCAACCATCCTCGCCGGCCCCGCCCGCCCCGTCCGTCCACACCTGCAGGCCGCCGCGACCCGGTTCGCGATCGAGGATGGTCACCGTGCCGAAGTCGGTGTGCGGTCCGATGCGGAACTGCCCGGGCTCCGGCTCACCGGCGACGGACACCGGCGGGTACCAGTTGACGTTCATCGTGTGCGTCGGATGTCCGGTGTGCCGCGTGAAGAAGTCGGCATCCACGCCGAGCGCCGTCGCGCACAGCACGAGCAGCTCGTCGGCCAACGCACGCATCCGCTGCAGGTACTCGACCACCAGCGGCCGCAGCCCCGGCACCTCCGCGGGATACACGTTCGGCTGGAACCAGTAGCCGTCGATCTCCGGGTCGCCGGTGGGCCAGTCCGCGCCCACCGCGAAGGATTCCTTCAGGTCAGGCGGCGTCTCCGTCCCCTCGGCGTAGGCATTCGCCTCGACGCCCGATGGGAGCCAGCCGCGTCCGCCGACCGTCACCGCGTACCGCTGCTTCGTCTCCGCGGGCAGCGCGAAGAACTCGCGCGACGCTTCCCGCACGGCCGCCCGAAGTTCGCGAGGCACGCTGTGGCCGGTCACCAGGAGGAACCCGACCTCCTGCAGCGCCGCGTCCACCGCCGCCGCGACGGATGCGCGTGCATCCGCACCGCCGTTGAACGACGGCGCGAGGTCGATGATCGGTACCGATGACGGCATCAGTCGACTCCTATGTCCTCGTGCCAGAGCTGCGGATTCGCTTCGATGAAATCTGTCATCAGCTGCACGCACGTCGGGTCGTCCAGCAGCACGACATCGACGCCGTTCTCTGCCAGCCAGTCGTGACCGCCGTAGAACGTGCGGGCCTCGCCGATGACCACCCGCGATATGCCGAACTGCCGGATCAACCCGCTGCAGTACCAGCACGGCGACAGCGTGGTGACCATCGTCGTACCGCGGTAGGACGGCTGCCGCCCGGCGTCGCGGAAGGCCGCGGTCTCACCGTGCATCGACGGGTCGTCGTCCTGCACCCGGCGGTTCCGGCCCCGGCCGAGCAGCTCACCGGCTCGGCCGAAAAGGGCTCCCCCGATAGGAATGCCCCCCTCGGCCAGCCCCTCGCGCGCCTCCTCGATCGCAACCCGCAGCCAGGCGTTCGGGTCGAAGTCGGTCATGAAGCGACGGTAGTCGCCGTCCCCCCGCCAGCAGCCTGTGCCTCGTCCTCGAGTTCGAGTACCGCGCTCATCCGCTCCTGACGCGTCGCGCGAAAGATCACGTAATAGAGGACGGCCGCGATCACGAAGCCGACTTCGAAGGTGAGGTCGCCGAACGCCGGATGATGCTTGGGGACCACGCCGACGTACTTCGTTTGGTTCGAGAACAGCCAGATCGACACCACCATCCCCAGCGCCATGGCGATCGGGCCGGCCCAGTTGAGGTGGCGCTTGTCGCCGAGCAGAGCCTGGAACGAGGTGCCGCGCCGCAACAGGTGATCGACGAACACCACTCCCAGCCAGGGCCCGATCCAGTACGAGATGATCAGCAGGAAGTTCTCGTACGTGGAGCCCGCGTTGTGCAGACCCCCGAGCGCGACGATCAGCCCGATCACGCCGAACACCAGCGCCACCGCGGCGCGCGCCGCGTGGGTGGGCAGCCGGATGCCAAGTGCCATGAACGAGATCGATCCCGAATAGATGTTGATCGCGTTGGCGGCCACCGCGCCCAGGCAGATCGCGAGCAGCACCAGCTTGCCGACCCATGTCGGCAGGAGGTCCGTGAACGAGCTGGGGTCCACCGCGCTCTTGCCGGCCGTCACCACCGCCGACCCCGCGATCTCGAGCAACACGCAGGAGGCGAACACACCGAAGCCGGCGGCCAGTGCCACGGGCAGTGGGCGGGTGTCGGGCGGCAGGTACCGGGTGTAGTCCGATGCGTAGGGGTTCCAGCCGGCCGCGTAGCCGAACGTCGCCCCGAACATCAGCAGGAAGCCGCCGATGCCACCGCCGCCGCCCGGTGCTCCGGGGTGCGCCTTGCTCAGCACCACGATGCTGGCCACCACGAAGATCACTGCCAGGACGGGGAAGGCGTACCGCTCGAAGGCGTGCACGAGGTTGTGCCCGAAGAAGGCGATCAACATCTGCGCCACGACCACGATCACGAGGCACAGCCCCTTGGGCGCATGCGTCAGCGCGTGCAGCGCCAGCGCGCCGCTGACGCTGTTCACCGCGAACCAGCCGATCCCCGCCACCACAGCGTTGAGGCCGGCCGGCAGGATGTTCCCGAAGAAGCCGAAGGCGGCGCGGCTGATCACCATCTGCGGCAAGCCGTGCTTCGGCCCCCAGGTGGACAGCGCGCCGTGGCTCAGCGAGCCCAGCCCCGTCCCGAGCACGATCGCCAGCGCCGACTGCCAGAAGCTCAACCCGAAGAAGAGCGGCCCGAGGATGCCGACCGCAATTGTCGCGAACTCCATGTTCGGCGACGTCCAGGTCCACAGCAGCTGCAGCGGGCCGCCGTGGCGCTCGTCGAGTGGGATGAATTCCACGCCACCCGGCTCGACAGCGACGACCTTGTCGCCGTAGTCGCGCGTCGGGTCGTCGACGATCGGCAGGGTGGATGACGGCGGGGTGGCTGACATGGTTGCAACTCTCGGGCCGGGGCGTGAATACGGCAAGACGGCGGGGTAACGACTCTATGTCGCCCGCCCGCCACGATGGACGATGCCTCGCTGCCCCGGCGGCTCGACGATCCGGGGTCGCAGATGTCCGAGCGGTCGTACAGGGAGGCGGTCGGCTACCGCCGCGAGGTCGATACGTTCCAGGATTGCGACGACGACGGCGTCGGCGACCTCCGGGGGCTGATCAGCAGGGCTGGACGACCGGCCGGCGTGACTGAGCCGGCGCCTCACGCGTCGTGACTGAGCCGGCGCCTCAGGCGTCGTAGTCCACGACGACCGCGTCGGTGACCGGCAGCGACTGGCAGGTGAGCACGAAACCGGCGTCGACCTCGTCCGGCTCGAGAGCGAAGTTGCGCCGCATGCGCACCTCGCCGCTGAGGACCCTCGCCCGGCAGGTGCCGCACACGCCGCCCTTGCAGGCAAAGGGCAGGTCCGAGCGGACAAGCTGCGCGGCGTCGAGGATCGGCACGTCCCGCGGCAGGGTCATCGGTGTGGACCGCCCGTCCAGGATCACCGTGACCTCGGCGGTCTCCCCTGTCGGTGCCGCTTCGATGTGCTGCGCCGGCGGCGGCGCGGTGTCCTCGACGTAGAACAGCTCGCGGTGGATCCGCCCGGCGTCGACACCGCGCTCCAGCAACACCGTCCGCGCGCACTCGACCATCCCGTACGGCCCGCAGAGCCACCACTGGTCGACGGCGGCCACCGGCACCAGCGCATCGATCAGCCGCCGCAGCCGCTCGGCGTCGAGGCGGCCGCTGAGCACGTCCGCCTCGCGGGCCTCGCGGGAGAGCACGTGCACCAGCTCGAACCGCGCCGGACAGCGGTCCTTCAGGTCCGCCAGCTCGTCGGCGAACATGACGCTGTCGGTGCGGCGGTTGCCGTAGATCAGGGTGACGTGGCTGTCGGGGTTGGCCAGCGCCGACGCCGCGCTCGAGAGCAGCGGCGTGATGCCCGAGCCGGCCGCGATCAGGACGTGGCGCCCGCCCTGGTCGAGCGCCGGCGTGAAGCTGCCCGCCGGTGGCAGCACCTCCACCTCGTCGCCCGCGCGCACGCCGCCGACGAGCCAGCCGGACACCTGCCCGCCGGCGACCTCGCGGACGCCGATCCGCGGTGCCGCGCCGGCGGGTGCGCAGATCGAGTAGGAGCGCCGCTGC
>JAVHVL010000386.1:0-6371 GCA_032160565.1 Pseudonocardiales bacterium
GCGCATGAGCAGCGCCATGACGCCGCCGATCGCGAAGAACGCCAGCGAGGTGACCATGTACATCCGGCCGATCAGCTTGTGATCGGTGGTGCGCAGCACCTGGCTGAACATCGAGCCCCTGGCCGCCTCGTGCACCGGGAACGGATGAGCGATGATCGGCTGCGGCAGAACTGCGTCGGGTTGTTCGGGCGTCTGTGACGAATCGGGTCCCAGGGTCCTGGTCATAGCGGCCTCACGCCGACGAGTGCACCGGATGCGCCCGGCGGCAAGCGCTCACGCTTACGGGACGCGGCGCGCCGACGGCAATCCCGCTCCGGGCCGGCTGGGGACTCAGCAGCCATGACGTTACGCCCGACCCGACCGGCGGACCAGAGGGCGCACTATCGACTGGCCCGGGTGCGCGGGCGAGCCCGTCCACGCCTGCTCGTGGCGGCGTCCCCGACCAGCACGTGACCGCGCGACCACGGGTCGCTGGGCCGGCTGACCGGGTAGGTGCCCGGGCGCTCGGCCGGGGGTACTCTCAGCTCTTACGGGGTGGTGGCTGTCGTGACTGGCTACTCGTACGCAGACGTCGTTGAGCGGTTGTTCCGCGAGTTCGGGGACCGTCTCCCGCTGACGGCAATCGTCGAAGTGGTTCACGAGTGCCGAGAGCAGCTCAGTGGGGTCGCCGATTCGGCGATGAGCGAGATGCTGGAACGACTCGCGCGCCAACGCCTGAATTCCATTCCACAACCGACCCTCGCCGCCTCACCCGGCGAGAACCGCACACCGGTCGACGACGGACCTGACGCGGACTGGGCCCGGACCGGCCGCGCGGGCGTCGTCTCGGCGAAGTTCGTCGCCGGCCGCTGAGAAGAGGCGGGATGGACCTGTCCGAGCGGGAGCGGCGCGAACTCGCCGAACTCGAACACGCCTTGATCGAGGAGGACCCGGTCCTCGCCGGACAGCTGGGCTCGTGGGAACCGCGGCCGCCGCGACGGAGGGGTATCGGCAGTGTCCTGCGGTGGTTCGGCTGGCGACGGACCTGACCGAGGCATCAGCCGGGCCCCGCCCGCATGCACTTACCTGGCCACCAGCATGCAAACCGTGGTGACGTTCACGGCCAGACCGCAACCGAGGCCGAGCACGGGCGTCACCGAGTCGCCTACGAGCTCCACCCTGATACGCCATCGGCCCACTGACCAGGCGGCCAGGGCAACAGTGGCGAGGACGAGCACGGTGCCCAGGGCCGGCGAGGTGAGTACGGCGAGCGGCGACGGCTGGCCGGGCATCGACATCCCGGCCATCGTGGCGGAGTCGGGCATCGACATCCCGGCCATCGTGGACGAGCCGCCGATCCCCGCGAGGACCGCGAGCATGTAGACCATCGCGGCACAACCGACGGCCGGCTCGAGCAGCGGTCCGACACCACGGGGGCCGTCCAGTACGTACCTGCCGATCGAGCGCGAGGCGAACCACAACATCGACGCGACGAAGATCAACGCAAGGTCACGGCTGTGGGATTCGGAGAGGGAGCCGACCAGCATCGCCGTCATCACCACACCCATCCCGGCGTGCCCCAACTCGACGTCGCGATGAATTGCCCCCCGCCCGATTCGCGCCCTTGCAAGGCGCGCGAGGTGGTAACAGGCGACGGCGATCATCGCGGCGGCGAGGGCCCACCGCAGCCAGCCAGGTGCCGACATCGAGCGCCCCCTTCAGCCCCGCGCAGCATGCGAGCCCGGCATCGGCGCTGTCAACGGCGACTTAAGTGAGTGCTTAGGTCACCGTTGACACCCGGTGGTCGGCGGAGCCCAATGGGGTTGCGACGACAGCTAGGGGGTCCGCATGCAGGTTCCTGCGCCGTTCGAGTACGAACGAGCCACCAGCGTCGATCAGGCGATCGGGCTCCTGGAGCGGCTCGGCGACACGGCGCGGTTGGTGGCCGGGGGCCACAGCCTGCTGCCGATGATGAAGCTGCGGCTGGCCAACTTCGAGTATCTGATCGACATCAACGATCTGCACGGCGAACTGGGTTTCATCACCATAGCGCCGGGCCAGGTCCGCATCGGGGCGATGACCCGGCACCGGGAGCTGCTCGAGTCCGCTGACCTGGCGCGTGCCTTTCCGATCTTCGCCGATGCCGAGCGGGTGATCGCCGACCCGGTCGTCCGCAACCGCGGAACGCTGGGCGGCTCGCTGTGCCAGGCGGACCCGTCCGAGGATCTGTCCGCGGTGTGCACCACGCTGGGCGCCAGCTGCGTGATCCGTGGCCGAGACGGTGAGCGGGTGGTGACGATGGAGGAGTTCTATCGCGGCCCGTACGAGACCGCCGTGGGCGACGCCGAGATCCTGACCGAAGTGCGGTTCCCGCTGCGTCCGAACGGGTCGAGCGCCTACGAGAAGGTCGAGCGCCGGGCGGGCGACTGGGCCGTGGTTTCGGCAGGTGCCGCGGTATGGATGGACGGCGACGTGATTGCCGATGCCCGGGTCGGGCTGGCTGCGGTCGGCGCCAACACAACCGGCCTACCGGCGATCTCCGCCGCACTGCGCGGCAAGCAGCCGTCCGAGGAACTGTATGCACAGGCCGGCGCGATCGCCGCGGAGAGCTGCAGCCCGGTGACGGACATGCGCGGCACCGAGGAGTACAAGCGCCACCTCGCGAACGAGCTGACCCGGCGGACGCTGCGCCGAGCCGTCGCCCGCGTGAACGAAGGGGTCTGAGCATGCAGGTCTCGATGACGGTCAACGGCGAGGAATACACCCGCGACATCGAGGGTCGCCTGCTGCTCGTTCACTTCCTCCGCGACACGCTCGGCCTCACCGGTACCCACTGGGGCTGCGACACCAGCAACTGCGGGACGTGCGTGGTCTGGCTGGACGGCGAGCCGGTGAAGTCGTGCACGGTGCTCGCCGCGATGGCCGGCGGGCGGGAGGTCCGGACCGTCGAAGGGTTGGAGCAGGGCGGTGAGCTCGATCCGATCCAGAAGGGCTTCATGGAGTGCCACGGCCTGCAGTGCGGCTTCTGCACTCCCGGCATGCTGATGACCACGCGCGCGTTGCTCGACCGCAATCCCAACCCGTCCGACGGCGAGATCAGGGAAGCCATCTCCGGCCAGATCTGCCGCTGCACGGGGTACGCGACGATCGTGCGCTCGGTGCACTGGGCCGCCGCCGAAGAGGCAGGCACCCGAACGACTGTCACCACGGGGAGCGCGTCATGACCGCGGTAGCCGATCGACCCGTCACCGAGTTCGAGGACAACGACCAGAAGCCGATCGGCCACGGCCGGATGCTGCGCAAGGAGGATCCGCGGTTCATCCGTGGCAAGGGCCGCTACGTGGACGACCTGCAGCTCAAGGGCATGCTGCACCTGGCCATCCTTCGCTCACCCATGGCACACGCCAAGATCGTCAGCGTCGACATCAGTGCGGCGCAGGCGCACCCCAAGGTGAAGCTGGTCGTCACCGGGGCGATGCTTGCGGAGAAGGGTCTGGCCTGGATGCCGACCCTGTCCAACGACGTCCAGGCGGTGCTGGCCACCGACAAGGTCCGCTTCCAGGGCCAGGAGGTCGCGTTCGTCGTCGCCGAGGACCGCTATTCGGCTCGCGACGCCCTCGAGCTGATCGACGTCGAGTACGAGCGGCTCGAGCCGGTCATCGACGCTCGCAAGGCTCTCGATCCGTCCGCCCCGGTCATTCGCGACGACATCGAAGGAAAGACCGACAACCATTGCTTCGATTGGCAGACCGGTGACGAGGCTGCTACCGAGGCGGTCTTCGCCGGCGCCGACGTCGTGGTCAGCCAGGACATCGTCTATCCCCGAGTGCACCCGGCGCCCATGGAGACCTGCGGCGCGGTCGCCGACTACGACGGCATCGAAGGCAAGCTCACGCTGTACTCGACGACGCAGGCACCCCACGCGCACCGGACGCTGTACGCGATCGTCGCAGGCCTGCCCGAGCACAAGATCCGCATCGTCGCCGGCGACATCGGCGGCGGCTTCGGCAACAAGGTGCCGATCTATCCCGGCTACGTCTGCGCGATCGTCGGCTCGCTGCTCACCGGCAAGCCGGTCAAGTGGGTGGAGGACCGCTCGGAGAACCTCACGAGCACCGGCTTCGCCCGCGACTACATCATGCGCGGCGAGATCGCGGCGACGCGCGAAGGCAAGATCCTGGCGATCCGTACAAATGTCCTGGCCGACCACGGTGCGTTCAACGGCACGGCCGCGCCGGTCAAGTATCCCGCGGGCTTCTTCGGTGTCTTCACCGGCAGTTACGACCTCCAGGCCGCCTTCTGCAAGATGACCGCGGTCTACACCAACAAGGCGCCAGGAGGTGTTGCGTACGCCTGCTCGTTCCGCATCACCGAGGCCGTCTATCTGGTCGAGCGGATGGTCGCGTGCTTGGCCGACGAGCTCGACATGGATCCAGTCGAATTGCGGATCAAGAACTTCATCCAGCCCGACCAGTTTCCGTACGCAACCAAGACCGGCTGGGTCTACGACTCGGGCAACTACGAACCGACGATGCGCGAAGCGATGCGGATCGCCGGCTACGACGAACTGCGTCGCGAGCAGGCCGAGAAGCGCGCGCGTGGCGAGCTGATGGGTATCGGCGTCGCGTTCTTCACTGAGGCGGTCGGCGCGGGCCCCCGCAAGGACATGGACATCTTGGGGCTGGGCATGGCCGACGGGTGCGAACTTCGCGTCCACCCCACCGGCAAGGCCGTCGTGCGGGTGTCGTGCATGAGCCAGGGTCAGGGCCACGAGACGACGTTCGCGCAGATCGTCGCCGAGGAGATCGGCATTCCGCCGGCGGACATCCAGGTCGTGAACGGGGACACCGACCAGACGCCGTTCGGTCTGGGTACGTACGGCAGCCGCTCCACGCCGGTGTCCGGTGCGGCCGCGGCGCTCGTCGCGCGCAAGGTCCGCGACAAGGCACGCCTGATCGCCTCGGGCATGCTCGAGGTGTCGGTGGCCGACCTGGAGTGGGAGAAGGGCTCGTTCCACGTCAAGGGTGACCCGACCAAGTCGGTGACCATTCAAGACATCGCGATGCGCGCGCACGGGGCAGGCGACCTGCCCGACGGTGTCGAAGGCGGGCTCGAGGCGCAGATCTGTTACAACCCCGAGAACCTCACCTATCCGCACGGTGCCTACATCTGCGTCGTCGACATCGACCCGGGTACCGCGCAGGTGAAGGTGCGCCGGTTCGTCGCCGTCGACGACTGTGGCACCCGCATCAATCCGATGATCATCGAGGGTCAGATACATGGCGGCCTCACCGACGGCGTCGCCATGGCGTTGATGGAGATCATGGCGTTCGACGAGGACGGCAACTGTCTCGGTGGCTCCCTGATGGACTACCTGATCCCGACGGCACTCGAGGTACCGGACTGGGAGACGGGCTTCACCGTCACACCATCGCCGCACCACCCCATCGGTGCGAAGGGTGTGGGCGAGTCGGCGACGGTCGGCTCGCCGCCGGCCGTCGTCAACGCCGTGGTCGACGCGCTCAAGCCGTTCGGCGTCCGGCATGCCGACATGCCGCTGACGCCGTCGCGCGTATGGGACGCCATGCGTGGAAACGCCAGCCCGCCGGTGTGAGGCGATAATGACGAAACCGAATGCCACCCGGGTCAGGGAGCTGACCACGCAGCGCGTGCCGTTCGTGCACGCCACGGTGGTTCGCGCCGAGGTGCCGACCTCGGCCCGGGCGGGCGACGATGCGATCGTGCTCGCGGACGGCTCGATCGAGGGTTTCGTCGGCGGGCAATGTGCGGAGGGTTCCGTGCGAACAGCGGCACTCGCTGCGCTGCGGGACGGCGAAAGCATTCTGCTTCGCGTGCTACCGGACGGCGAGGTCGAGTTCCCCGAGTCACCTGGTGCGCAGGTCGTCGTCAACACCTGCCTCTCCGGCGGCGCGCTCGAGATCTTTCTCGAACCGATGTTGCCGGCGCCCCTCGTCGAGATCGTCGGCCGGACCCCGATCGCCGATGCGGTGGTAGCAATCGCGCAACTGCTCGGGTACGCAACCGGGCGGTCGCTGCCAGGAACGCCGCCCGTCGGAGCGTCAGCGGTGATCGTGGCCAGTCACGGACGTCACGAGCTCGAGACGATCCGGGCTGCGCTCGACGCAGATGTCGGGCACATCGCACTCGTGGCGAGCCGCAAACGCGGCAGCGCCGTCCTGGACGAGCTGGGCTGCACCGAGGCTGAGCGAGCACGTATCAGCACGCCCGCCGGTCTCGATATCGGCGCCCGCACCGCCCCCGAGGTGGCGCTCTCGATCATGGCAGAGGTGGTGGCTGCGGTCCGTCGGTCGGCCCCCGCGCCGAAATCCAGCGCCGCACAGCACGATACGTCGACCACCGCGCTCGAACCC
>JAVHVL010000404.1:0-8680 GCA_032160565.1 Pseudonocardiales bacterium
TGCAGCGCGACGGCCGCCGCCACGAAGGCGGGCGCGGACGCTTCGGCATCCGCCGCGCGCAGCGAGTGGATGCGGTCGGCGTCGTAGCGGACGCGGGTGTGTGCGCGCTGCGCGAGGCGCTGGGCCGTCGCGAGGCGCTGCTTGGCGACGTCCTCCTGCACCTGCCGGGCGCGGATCAGGGTGGTCAGCCACTTCTTAGCCATCGATGTCACCCAGCAGTTCGTCGAGCGCGCGCCACGCGGCGTCCACGGGCACGACGTCGCGCAGCTCCTGCTGCAGGAACTGCTCGAGCGCCGGCCACAGCGCCAGCGCCCGGTCGGCGCGGGGGTTGGTGCCGGCGACGTACGCGCCGATCTCGACCAGCTCCTTGACGTCCCGGCGCGCGTCGATCAGTTGCCGCGCGTGCCGGATCAGGGTGCGCTGCTCGGCCGTGGTGACCGCAGTGGCGACGCGGGACACCGAGGAGAGTGCGTCGATGCTGGGGAAGTGGCCGGCGTTGGCCAGCTTGCGGTCGAGCACGATGTGCCCGTCCAGGATCGAGCGGGCGGTGTCGGCGATCGGCTCGTTGTGGTCGTCGCCCTCCACGAGCACCGTGTAGAGGCCGGTGATCGAACCGGTGGCCGATGCGCCGGCCCGCTCCAGCAGCCGCGGCAGCATCGCGAAGACCGACGGCGGGTAGCCGCGCGTGGTCGGCGGCTCGCCCGCGGACAGCCCGATCTCGCGCTGTGCCATCGCCAACCGGGTCACGCTGTCCATCAGCAGTAGCACGTCCCGGCCGGTGTCGCGGAACCACTCGGCGATACGGGTTGCGACGAATGCCGCGCGCAGCCGCACCATCGGTGGCTGGTCGGACGTGGCCACCACGACGACGGCGTTGCGCAGCCCGTCCGGGCCGAGGTCGTCCTCGAGGAACTCCCGCACCTCTCGGCCGCGCTCGCCGACGAGCGCCAGCACGGTGACATCGGCCTGGGTTCCCCGCGTGATCATGGACATCAGGCTGGACTTGCCGACGCCGCTGCCGGCGAAGATCCCCATGCGCTGCCCGATCCCGACCGGCGTCAGCGTGTCGATGGCGCGGATGCCGAGCGGCAGCGGGCGATCCACCCGCGCGCGGGTCATCGCGTCAGGCGGCGCGGCCTCCACGCTGACCCGCGCCAGGCCCGGCGGCAGCGAAGATCCGTCCAGTGGCTGCCCGAGGCCGTCCAGCACCCGCCCGAGCAGCTGCGCGCCGACGGCGACGCTCATCGGCCGCCCGGTGGCGACGACGCGGTCACCAGCCCCGGTGCCGGCGAGAGGGCCCAGCGGCAGGCAGGTCGCCAGCTCGCCATGTACGGAAACCACCTCGGCGGGGCGCTGGGTGGCGCCGATCCGGACCAGGTCGCCGACCCGTACCGGCACGCCGCGCACGCCGACCGACAGCCCGCGTACCTCCTCCACCTGGCCGGAGACGAGCGGCGCGGCGGCGTCGACGGCGGCGTCGATCGCCAGGTGGATCCGCTGGGCGACGGTGGTCATCGCGCCAGCACCTCACGTACCCGGGCGAGGCCGGCGGACACGCGCGCGTCGACGACGGTGGCGCCGGTGCTCACGACCGCGTCACCGGGCCGCAGGGTCTCGTCGGCCACGAGCTCGATGGCACGCTCGGTGCCGGCGACCGGCGCGTCGGCACCGCCTGCGCTCAGCACGGCGTAGTCGGCGGCCGAGACGCGCACCGTCAGCGCCTCGCCTGCGGGTGCGAGCGACAGCGCACGGGCGAGGGCCGCGGGCGCCCGATCGGGGTCATTGCGCAGCGAGTGCCCGACCAGTTGCTCGGCGATGGTGAGCGCCGACGTGATGATCAGCTCCTCCAGCTCATCCGTGGCGGGCACCGCACGGTGTTCGAGCGCGCGCGTCGCGTCGTCGAGAGCGGTGAACGCCTGCCGCAGCCGCTCGCGCCGTTCGACGGCAACGCACTCGGTCTCCGCGCGCGCCGCGTGCGCCTCGGCGTCGGCCACCACGCGGGCCGCCCGGATCCCGCTCGCCCAGCCCGCGGCGTAGCCGGCCGCCTGTGCGGCCAGGCGCGCCTCGGTGAGCAGGTCGTCGGGCACGCCGGAGGTCGAGGAGACCTCGAAGACCGGCGGCCGGGTAATGGTGGGCCCGGCCGGCGCGAACGTGGCCACGGACGGAGCGGGCGGCACCGACCCACGCAGCTCGCGCAGCTGCCAGGTGGCGGCTTCAGGCGACGAAGGCATCCTCGTCACCTCTGCCGACGACGATCTGGCCCGACTCCTCCAGCTGACGGATGACCCGCACGATCCCGGCCTGCGCCTCCTCCACGACGTGCACGCGGACCGGGCCCAACACCTCGATCTCCTCGGCGAGGTTCAGTGCCGCGCGCTCGGACATGTTCTGCACGATCCGGTTGCGGACGCCATCCGGAACGCCCTTCAGCGCGGTCGCGATGTCGCTCACCTGAACCTGTCGCAGCACGAGCTGGATCGCCCGGTCGTCCAGGCTCACCAGGTCCTCGAACATGAACATCTGGCTGCGTACCTGCTCGGCCAGCTCGGGGTCGCGCTCCTCCAGCCCCTCGAGGATCATCCGCTCGGTGTTGCGATCCGCGCGGTTGATGATCTCCACGAGCGGCCGCAGCCCACCCACGGCGGACAGGTCGCCGGCCACCCCCAGCGAGGACAGCCGCCGCTCGAGGCTGGACTCCACCTGGCGGATCAGCTCCGGCGACGTGCGGTCCATGACCGCGATGCGGTGCGCGACGTCGGCCTGCAGCTCCGGGCCGAGGCCGGTCAGCACGGCGGACGCCTGCCCGGCGGGCAGGTGGGCCAGCACCAGAGCGATGGTCTGCGGGTGCTCGTCGGAGAGGAAGGACACCACCTGCCGCGAGTCGAGTGACTGGATGAACGCGAACGGCAGCTCGACGAAGGTCTGGGAGAGGCGGTCGAGGATCTCCTCGGCGCGCTTCTCCCCCACGGCGGCGAGCAGCAGCTCGCGGGCCAGGTCGAGGCCGCCTCGGGTGGTGGACGCCCCGCTGGCCAGGTACGCGGCGAACTCGCCCAGCACCGCGGCCGACACGTCGGCGGGGACACTGCCGATGCGGGCGATCTCGGTGGACAGCTCCTCGAGCTCGGCCTCGCTCAGCTCGCCCAGGACGCGGCTGGACGCCTCGCGACCGAGCTGCAGGACCAGCACCGCCGCCTTCTGCCGGCCGGTCATCCCGCGCAGCGGGTCCGCCAGCGGTGGCAGCGGCACGTCCTCGTCGACCGGTTCCGGCACGGGCAGGGTCAGCACTGCGGCTTCGGTCATGACGGTCAGCCTTCCTTCGTGTTCAGCCAGCCGGACAGGACGCGCGCGACGTCCTTGGGCTGCTCATCAGCTATGGCGACGAGGGCGCGCCGCCGTGCGGCGGCCTCCTGGAATTCGGTGACGACGGCGAGCTGCTCCGGTTCGGCCGGCGCCGGCAGGTGCGTCACCTCGCGGGCGAACAGGTCGTCGTTGACGAACGGCGGCTGCCCGTCGCGGCTGCGCTTGCGGCGCCGGCTCGACAACCACAGGGCCAGCGCGACGCTCAGGACCACGACGCCGATGACGCCCTGCCGGATCATCGAGACCAGCCCCTCGTGCGCTACCTTGCCGGCGGCCGCCTTCGCCGCTGCCGCCGACTGCGCGGCCGCGGCCGTCGCCTGCGAGGTGTTGAACGGCATCGCCTGGATCGCCAGCGTGTCGCCGCGCGCCGGGTTGAGCCCCACCGCCGAGCTCACCAGCGCGTTGAGCTTGGCCAGGTTGATGTTCGGCACCGAGCCGTCCAGCAGCACCGCGATGGACTGCTTCTTCACCGCGCCCGGCGCGTTCTGGGTGGTCTGGGTTACGGTGCCCAGCGCGTTGTCGACCGTGGCGTTCGTCTTCGTGTAGCTGCCGCCGCCCGACGGGTTCGACCCGATCGTCGTCGCCGTTCCCGCGCCGAGCGTGCCGCCCGCTGCGGCCTGGTTGCCGGTGTACTTCTCCGTCGTCGACTGCTTCGACAGCGGCGGGGCCTTCGGGTCGTAGGTGTATGAGTTCGTGGTCGTGCTCTTCTTGTCGAAGTCCAGGTCGGCGTTCACCGTGACCACCGCGTGGCCGGCGCCGAGAGCCGCGTTGATCATCGTCTGTAGCTCGGCCGACTTCTGGCTGTTGTAGGCCTGGGTGGCCTGCGCCTGCGTCGATGCCCCGGCCGCGTCCGTGATCCCCGTGCCGGGCGCCGCGAGCACGGTGCCGTTCGCGTCGGTGACGGTCACGCTGTCCGCGGCCAGGTTCGGCACGCTGGAGCTGACGAGGTAGACGACGGACTGCACCTGCTGCCCGGTGAGGCGGGTGCCCGGCGCGGTGCTCAGCAGTACCGCGGCGGTGGCCTTCTGGGTGCCGTCGTTGAACACGTCCTGCTGCGGGATCGCCAGGTGCACCGAAGCGGCGTTGACGCCGTTGATCGTCTGGATCGTCTTGGCGAGCTCACCCTCGATCGCACGCTGGTAGTCCACCTGCTGCTTGAACTGCGAGGTCGTCACGCCCTCCTTGTCCAGCAGCGAGTAGCCCGTCTGGCTGGAGGACGGCAGCCCGGCGGCGCTGATCGTCAGCCGGGTCGCGTAGACCTTGTCCTTCGGCACCATGATCTCGGTGCCCGCGCCGGCGAGCTGGTACGGGACGTTGGCGGCATTGAGCTTGTCCACGATCGCGCTGGCGTCCGTCGCGGCGAGGTTGGTGTAGAGCGGTGCGTAGGTGGGCTTGGACTGCCAGGTCGCGAGCAGCACGCCGCCGACGACGAGCGCAACACCGGCGACGACGGTGACCGCCTTCTGCCCCGGCGAGAACGCCCGGAAGTTGTTCCAGGCGCGCCGGCCCAGCGCGAGAACTTGCTCCTTCATCAGGCCTGCATCCCCATGACGGTGTTGAACGCGGCCACGGCCTTGCTCTCGATCGTGGTGGCGAGCTGGGTCATGAGCTGCGCCTGCGTGGCGGCGATCGTGTACTGCGCCGGGTCGACGAGCGTGCCGGTGGACGCCTGCACGGCCAGGCTGTCGGCCTGCTGCTGGGCGCCGGTGACGGCATCGAGGCCGTTGCCGAGCGCGGTGGCGAACGACGCGCCGCTTGTGCTTGCCGCGCCGGTCGCGCCGGTCGCGCCGGCCGCGCCGGTCGGGCCGGCCACGGAGCTCGTCGTGCTGAGGGGTGCGATGGCGCCGATGGCCGCGATGGGGGCGACCACGTCAGATCCCCTTGCCGATCGCGATGGCGGCCTCGTACACGTCCTTGGCCCGGTCGACGACGTTCGCGTTCGCCTGGAACGCCCGCTGCGCCATGATCAGGTTGCCCATCTGCTGGCTCATGTCGATGTCCGGCCGCCGCACGTAGCCGTTCGCGTCGGCCACCGGGCTCGCCGGGTCGTAGGTGGGGATGCCCGTTGCGCTCGAGCCGGGCAGGCCGGTGGCCTGGACGCCGTGCCCCACGCCGTCGATGCCGTTGCCGACCGGCGTGGCCTGCACGTACTGCGCCTGGAACGCGGGGCCCGACATCGGCGTCTCGTCGTTCACGTTGGCGATGTTGTTGGCGATGGCGTCGATCCAGGTGCGGTAGACGGACAGGCCGGTACCCGAGGTGTCGATTGCGTCGAACATTCCGCTCAGCCCTTCAGGACGGTGCCGATGAGGCCGTACTTGGCGGTCAATGCGCCGGTCAGCAACCTCTGTTGCAAGCCGGTCTTCGTGGCGGTGACGATCTCCCCGTCGAGGCTGACGTTGTTGCCGTTGAGGCCCGCGGCGGCGGTGCTGGGATCGACCGACACCCGCGCGCTGCTCGGATCGCCGGCGGCGACGGCGTTGGCCAGCGTGCTCTCGAACGAGACACTGCTCGCCGTGAAGCCAGGCGTTTCGAGGTTCGCGATGTTGTTCGCGGTGACCTGCTGGCGGGTCGACAGTCCGGCCACGGCCGTCTGCAGGGTCAGCGACGCGATGTCATCGAGCACGGGATAGTCCTCCGGCCAGTGGGCCGATCCGTCGGCGATGGCGAGCCATCCGTAGCTCCGGGCCTTGCATCGGTTGACCCTGCGCCACCTTTAGGGCGCTGTGCCGACTTTCTTGCCGCGCCGAGTTCGCGCCGAGCTCGTGCCGAGTTTTTCGCCGTCGCGCACTCAAGTCGGCGCACGGCGCGTCGATGCTGCGGTGCCAGGACGGCACATCGCACGGCTCGGACGCCGACACCCCGCTACAGCGCGCGTTCCATGAGAGGTGCCGTGAAGACGAGCAGGCTGAGCCAGCTGGCCGTCCCCATCGGGGTCGTGGCCATCGTGGTCATGCTCGTGGTGCCCGTGCCCGCAGTGCTGCTGGACCTGCTGATCGCCTGCAACATCACCGGCGCCGTGCTGGTCGTCCTCGTGTCCATGTACGTGCGCCGCCCGCTGGAGTTCTCCAGCTTCCCGTCATTGCTGCTGATCGCCACGCTGTTCCGGCTGGCACTGAACATCAGCGCCACCCGACTCGTGCTGTCCAACGGTTTCGCGGGGCATGTCATCGCCGCCTTCGGGCACTTCGTGATCGGCGGCTCGCTCGTCGTCGGGTTGGTGATCTTCGCGATCCTCCTGGTGATCCAGTTCGTGGTGATCACGAACGGTGCCGGGCGCGTGGCCGAAGTCGGCGCCCGGTTCACCCTGGACGCCATGCCCGGCAAGCAGATGGCCATCGACGCCGACCTCAACGCCGGGCTGATCGACGAGGCCAGTGCCCGCACCCGCCGCGCGGAGATCGCCGCGGAGGCGGACTTCTACGGCGCGATGGACGGCGCCACCCGGTTCGTCAAGGGCGACGCGATCGCCGCCATCATCATCACGTTCATCAACCTGATCGGTGGCTTCGCGATCGGGGTGCTGAGCCACCACGTGCCGTTCTCCCAGGCATTGTCGACCTACAGCCTGCTCAGTGTCGGCGACGGGCTGGTCAGCCAGATCCCCGCGCTGCTGCTGAGCGTCGCCACCGGCCTGATCGTCACGCGGGCAACCGACGCCGACGACATGGGCACCGTGGTGTCCCGCCAGCTCGGCAGCCAGCGCCGCGCGGTGCAGATCGCCGGCGGCGCGGCGGTGCTGCTGTGCCTCGTCCCGGGGCTGCCGAAGCTGCCGTTCCTCCTCGTCGGCGGCGGCCTGCTCGTCCTGGCCAGCCGGTTGAAGAACGGCGAGCAGCGCGGCGGCGCGGACGAGCTCGCCGTCGCGCCGCCACCCACCGCCGCCGAGGCCGAGGACGCGCTGCTGGGCGAGCTGATGGTCGACCCGCTGGAGCTGACCCTGTCCCCCGACCTGATCCCGCTCGTCGACGGTCCGGGCGCGGACCTGCTCGATCGGGTCCGGGTGCTGCGCCGCACGCTCGCCGGCGAGCTCGGCGTGGTGATGCCGCCCGTGCGCACCCGCGACAGCGTGCTGCTGCCGCCGGCCACCTACGCGATCAACATCAACGGCGTGGAGCTCAGCCGCGGGCAGGCGCCGCCCGGGATGGTGCTGGCGATCGGCGACGGCCTGGACGGGCTGCCCGGCAAGCCGGCGCGCGAGCCGGTGTTCGGCCTGGCCGGCCGGTGGCTGCCCGCCGAGCTGCGCGGGCAGGCCGAGCTGCTCGGTGCGACCGTCGTCGACCGCTCGTCCCTCGTCATCACGCACCTGTCCGAAGCGGTCCGCCAGCACGCCAGCCGGCTGCTCGGCCGGGAGGAGGTGGCCGCGGCGACGCGCTCGCTCAAGCGCACCCATCCGGTGGTCGTGGAGGACCTCACCCCTGCGCTGCTCAGCCTCGGCGAGATCCAGCGGGTGCTGCACGCGCTGCTCGACGAAGGCGTCTCCGTCCGCGATCTCGTACGGATCTACGAGGCGCTGTCCGTCGCAGCCAAGGGCGGTACCGACCCCGACCGGCTGGTGGAGGCCGCACGCAACGCGCTGGCCCCCGCCATCACCGCGCAGCACGCCGCCGACGGGCAGCTCGAGGTGCTGACCGTCGACCCGCAACTGCAGCAGACGCTGCTGGAGTCCGTCCGCCCGGGCGACGGCGGCGCGCAGCTCGTGCTCGGCGCCGGCCTGGCCGAAGGTCTCGTCGCCGGCATCGCCGACCGCTATCGCACCGAGACCGCGACGGGGCGCCAGCCGGTGCTCGTGTGCGCCGCTCAGATCCGCATGCCGCTGCGCCGATTGGTGAAGCTGACCGTGCCGGCACTACCCGTGCTGTCCTACACCGAGCTGGCCTCCAGCTCGGTAGCCATCAACGCGATTGGAATGATCGAGGATGTCCGCGACCCTGTACCGGGAGGGTGACGACCTGGCGGTGCTGCTCGCCGAGCTGGACGAGCAGTATCCGGGTCAGGTGCGCGTCGTGGCCGTGGAGCGCCCCCGGGTGGGCGGCGTGCTCGGCTTCTTCGCGCGGCTGCGCGTCGGCGTGCACTACGAGCTGACCGACGCGCCACTGCCTGCCCCGGCGCCCGCATTGGAGCCCGCATTCGAGCCGGCGCCCGTACCCGCGCCGGGCCGCGTCCTGCAGACGGCGGGCTACGGAGCGCTGTCGGAGCTGATTGCCGCCGCCGAGGCCGCCGAGGCCGCGGCCGTCGACCCCGTGGCGGCTGCCCGAGCGAGGGCGCCGGAGGCACTGGGTGCGCCGGTTCGGGGTGCGCCGTACCTGAGTGCGTCCGCACT
>JAVHVL010000412.1:0-4932 GCA_032160565.1 Pseudonocardiales bacterium
CTTCGCACGTGCGGCGGACGGTGAGCTGTCGCTGAAGAACGCCGTCCTCGTGGCGTTCGGCTCCACCCGCAAGGCCGGCGTGCCTGTGGCCGATGACCCGCAGGTGCGTGCGCTGCTCGATTCGCGCGCGTCGGTGATCACGCTCGTCGCGAAGTCGGACGTATGGCACGTCGAGCGGGCACTGCGCACCACGCTGGAGGAGAACCTCGCGATGGTGCGGGACACGGTGGCCTTCCTGCGCGCTGAAGGGCGGCGGGTGTTCCTCGACTGCGAGCACTTCTTCGATGGCTACAAGCACGATCCCGACTACGGGCTGCGGGTGCTGGACGCGGCCGAGTCGGCGGGCGCGGACGTCGGCGTCCTGTGCGACACGAACGGCGGCATGCTGCCGATGGGTGTGCATGACGTCGTGTCCGACATCAGTCGTCGCGCCGGCATCCGGCTCGGGATCCACACCCAGGACGACACGGGATGCGCGGTGGCCAACACGCTGGCCGCAGTGGACGCCGGCGCGACGCACGCTCAGGGCACCGCGAACGGCTACGGCGAGCGGGCGGGCAACGCCGACATCTTCGCCGTGATCGGCGGGCTGGTCACGAAGATGGGGCGGGACGTGCTGCCCGAGGGCTGCCTCGCCGAGATGCAGCGGGTCTCGCACGCGATCGCCGAGATCGCCAACCTGGCGCCGGACAGCCACGCGCCCTACGTCGGGGCCTCCGCCTTCGCGCACAAGGCCGGCCTGCACGCGTCGGCGATCAAGGTCTCCCCGGAGCTGTACAACCACCTCGACCCCACGGTCGTCGGGAACAACCAGCGGATCCTGGTGACCGAGATGGCCGGACGGGCGTCCATCGAACTGAAGTCCCGGGAGCTCGGCGTCGATGTCACGTCCCGCCCCGACGTCGTCGCCAAGGTCGTCGAGCGGGTGAAGGAACGCGAGGCGCAGGGCTGGAGCTACGAGGCCGCCGACGCGTCCTTCGAGCTGCTGCTGCGGGATGAGCTGGACGACGACGCCACTACCGAGCCGTTCAGCGTCGAGTCCTACCGGGTGATCGTGGACCGCCGCGAGGACGGCTCGATGGTCAGCGAGGCGACCGTGAAGGTGTTCGCCGGCGGCGAGCGGGTGATCTCCACGGAGGAGGGCAACGGTCCGGTGAACGCGCTGGACCGGGCGCTGCGCAAGGCCCTGGAGCGGGTGTATCCGCGGCTGGCGCAGCTGGAACTCACCGAC
Organism: Pseudonocardiales bacterium; assembly: GCA_032160565.1. Classification (GTDB taxonomy): domain Bacteria; phylum Actinomycetota; class Actinomycetes; order Mycobacteriales; family Jatrophihabitantaceae; genus RYN-117. Next base: position 1,232 of record JAVHVL010000412.1, read on the forward strand.
TACAAGGTGCGCATCATGCCCGGCAAGCACGGCACGGACGCGGTCACCCGCGTGCTGATCGAGACGTCCGACCACGAGCGCGAATGGACCACCGTCGGCGTGCACGGCAACGTGATCGAGGCGTCCTGGCTGGCCCTGCACGACGCCGTTCGGTTCGGATTGCTGCCCTAGGCGCGGACCCGCCGCACGGCCCCGCCGCGCCTCCGCCGCGTCAGTGCGTGCGGCGCTGGCTGCGCGGCGTCGTGGGCGACGGGCGCAAGGCCTGCAAAGCACAGGTGTCGCAGTTGTGCGCGCAGTCCGTGCCGGAGCCGTCGTGCGCACACGGGGCGGCATCGCTGACATGCATCTCGTCGGGGTCGTGGTCGTGCCCGCAGCCGCACGCGGCAGCACTGCCCCCGAGCTGCTGGACGGCGGCGTCGATCGCCGCGTCCAGCCGCTGCTCCGCGAGGTCCAGCTTCACGCTGTGCGCGACGCCCCACGCGATTAGGGCGAGCAGCGCGGCGATCCCGAGAGAGATCGAGGAGAACACGCGCACCACGCCCGGGGTCGTGCCGGTCAGCGCGACGATCCCGACCGTCACGAAGAGCACCGAGATGAGCCCGAGGGTTGCGGCGGACCGCCGGCGGCGCTCGACCGGGATGCCGGACAGGGCGGAATTCACGCATACGAGTATGGGGGATGCATCGTGCCGCGGTCGGGCCGACCTTCCCTCCGCCGCGACGGGGGCATGGGCCGGGCCGGTAGCGTTAGCCATCGTGCGCATCGCCCGGTTCGTCCATCCCGGCTCCGCCGCCACCCCGTCCGGAGTGCTCTGGGGCACCGTCGAAGGGGCGCCGGACGCCCCGATCGACGCGCTGACGGTCGCCGCGATCGACGGGCACCCGTTCGGCGCCATCACGTTCACCGGTGACCGGTGGGCGCTGCCGGACGTGCGGCTGCTCTCGCCGATCCTGCCCAGCAAGGTGGTGGCCGTCGGCAGGAACTACGCCGACCACGCCAAGGAGATGGGCGGCGAGGCCCCCGAGTCCCCGGTCATCTTCCTGAAGCCCTCGACCTCGGTCATCGGCGCCGGCGACACCATCCGGCTGCCCGCCGACTCCACTCGTGTCGATTACGAGGCCGAGCTGGCGATCGTCATCGGCCGCCCGGCGCGCGACATCACGCGCGACGAGGCGATGTCGCACGTGCTCGGCTACACCGCGGCCAACGACGTCACAGCGCGGGACCAGCAGAAGGCCGACGGCCAGTTCACCCGCGCAAAGGGGCACGACTCGTTCTGCCCGATCGGGCCGTGGATCGAGACCGTGCTCGACCCGGCCGACCTGCGCGTGACGGCACTCGTCAACGGCGAGGTGAAGCAGGACGGGCGGACCAGCCAGATGATCCACGACGTCCCCACCCTCATTGCGTTCATGTCCGCCGTGATGACGCTGCTGCCCGGGGACGTGATCCTCACCGGCACGCCCGCCGGAGTGGGGCCGATCGTCGACGGTGACACGGTGACCATCGAGGTCGAGGGCATCGGCGAGCTGACCAACCCGGTGCGCACGAAATGACGATCAGAGTTCGGTTCTGCCCGTCGCCCACGGGCAACCCGCACGTGGGCATGGCCCGCACCGCCCTGTTCAACTGGGCGTTCGCCCGCCACCACGGCGGCACATTCGTGTTCCGCATCGAGGACACCGACGCGGCGCGCGACTCCGAGGAGTCCTACCACCAGCTCGTCGACTCGCTGCACTGGCTGGGCATGACGTGGGACGAGGGGCCGGAGATCGGCGGGCCGTACGGGCCGTACCGGCAGAGCGAGCGTCGCGACATCTACGCCGACGTGGTCGCCAAGCTGGTCGCCGGCGGGCACGTCTACGAGTCGTTCTCCTCGGCGGAGGAGATCGAGGCGCGCCACCGGGCGGCCGGGCGCGACCCGAAGCTGGGCTACGACAACGTCGACCGGTGGCTGACCGACGAGCAGAAGGCGGCGTTCCGGGCGGAGGGTCGCGAGCCGGTGCTCCGGCTGCGCATGCCCGACGACGACATCACCTGGACCGACCTGGTGCGCGGCGAGGTCACCTTCGCCGCCGGGTCGGTGCCGGACTTCGTGGTGGTGCGCGGCAACGGTGACCCGCTGTACCCGCTGGTGAATCCGGTCGACGACGCGCTGATGCGGATCACCCACGTGCTGCGCGGAGAGGACCTGCTGCCTTCGACGCCCCGGCAGCTGGCGCTCTACCGCGCGCTCATCGACGTCGGAGTCACCGACTTCGTGCCCGAGTTCGGCCACCTGCCGTACGTGATGGGGCAGGGCAACAAGAAGCTGTCCAAGCGGGATCCGGAGTCGAACCTGCTCGGTTACCGCGAGGCCGGCTACGTGCCGGAGGGGCTGGTCAACTACCTGGCCCTGCTGGGCTGGTCCATCGCCGACGACCACGACGTGTTCACCCCGGAGGAGCTGATCGCCGCCTTCGAGATCACCGATGTGAAGGCCAACCCCGCGCGGTTCGACCCCAAGAAGTGCGAGGCCATCAACGCCACGCACATCCGCATGCTCGCGCCCTCCGACTTCGCCGCGCGGCTGGCCCAACAGGTGGCGGCGGCCGGGCTGTACGCCTCCGACGCGCTGATCGCCGCCGCCGCGCCGCTGGTGCAGGAGCGCATCCAGACGCTGGGCGAGGGCGTGGACATGCTGCGCTTCCTGATCGTCGACGACGACGCGTTCTCGATCGACGAGGCCGCGGCCGCGAAGCAGCTCGGTGACGCCGGCCAGAGGGTGCTGGCGGCGGCGATCGCCGCGCTCGAGCCGGTGACGGAGTGGACCGCGGCCGCCTTGGAGGACGCGCTCAAGGCGGTGCTCGTCGACGGGCTGCAGCTCAAGCCCCGTAACGCCTACGGGCCGGTTCGCGTCGCGATCACCGGCCGTACCGTGTCGCCGCCCCTGTTCGAGTCGATGGAGCTCCTCGGCCGCGAGCGGTCGCTGTCGCGGCTGCGCGCCGCGCAGGCCTAGCGCGGATCAGGCCCAGCAGCGCGCAGGCCCAGCAGTCGTAGCCCGGCTCAGTCCTCGACGCGCACGGCAGCACGGCGGGTCAGCTGCGCCTGCCACCCGGTGTGCTCGACGTTCAGCAACTCGACCGCGTCCAGGCCGGCGAGCACCAGCGCGAGCCCGGCCAGCGCGGCGAGGGCCGGCAGATAAGCCGCGGCGGGGAGCAGGGCGACGACGACGGCCGCGGCGCTCAGGCGGGTCCTGGAGATCTGGCGGAACATCGCCCAGCGGGTGAAACCGAACGTGGCGAGGTAGAGCGCCGCGCCGCCGAACAGCAGCCCCCCGCCGCCCCAGCCGAGGGCATGCCCGGGGTCGGCGACGGCGGCGCGCAGGCCGACCGCCACCACGATGATCGACGCGATGAAGGACAGGTGGCCGTAGGACAGCACCAGCCGGGCGACGTCCACCTGCACGGCGGCCGTCGCCAGCGCGTGCCGCATCGCGTCCGCGGCGAAGTGGAAGTACACCCACCAGAGGCCGCAGACCGTGGCGAACGCGGCCGCCACGGCGCACCCGACCGCGAAGGTGAGGCCGTGCCGGCCGTGCGTGGACGCGCCGATCGCGACGACGGACTCGCCGAGCGCGATCAGCACGAACAGGCCGAAGCGCTCCGCGAGATGCGCCGCGTCCAGATGCAGGTTCCGCAGCCGGGAGCGGAGCACCCTCG
>JAVHVL010000469.1:0-2895 GCA_032160565.1 Pseudonocardiales bacterium
GCGCGTCTTCGCGGGTCCGCGCCACCACGACGGCCACATGCTGGCCCTGGTGCAGAATCTGGTTGTCCCTCAACGGGAATGGAGGCGAGGGGCCGAGCGGGGTCATCGGACCCTCGACGAGCGCAGGTGCGTTCTCGTGCGTGATGACCGCGAGGACGCCCGGCGCGGCCTCCGCCTTCGCGGCGTCGATGCCCCTGATGGTTCCCGCTGCGATCGTGGACTGCACCAGGACGGCATGGGTGAGATCGGGAAAGGTGAAATCCGACGGATACGGTGCGGCGCCGGTGACCTTGAGCGGGCCGTCGACCCGATCGACGGATTCACCGATGATCTTCTGGCGTGTGGCGGTCGTCATGAGCCGACTCCCGAGACGGTGTGCAGGATTCGGACGATGGTGCGCTCGGCGAGCTCGACCTTGAAAGCGGTGCCCGCGACCGTGAACGGATCAGCAAGCGCGGCCTGCGCCGCGGCGCGGAACGTTGCGCCGGTGGCGGGCGCGCCGTGGAGAATCTCCTCGGCCTCGAGAGCCCGCCACGGCATCGTCCCGACACCGCCGAGCGCGAGGCGGGCGCGCACGATCGTGCCGTCTTCGATCAGCAGTGCCGCGGCCGCGGAGGTGAGGGCGAACTCGTAGGAGGCTCGGTCGCGCACCTTGAGGTAGCCGGACCGCGTGCCGACGGGCGGCAGCGGAATGTGTATCTGCGTGATGAGCTCGCCGTGCTGGAGCGCGTTCTCGATGTCCGGCCGTTCTCCCGGTAGGACATAGAACTCGGTCAGCGGGACGCTGCGCGGTCCATCGACGCCCTGGATGTCTACGACGGTGTCGAGTGCGACCAGTGGCACGCACAGGTCCGAGGCGTGCAAGGCAATGCAGTGTTCGCTCGCGCCGAGGATCGCGTGCATCCGGGCCGGACCGCGCACCGCCGCACACCCAGAACCCGGGGTTCGCTTGTTGCAGGCCGTTACCGTCGAGTCGCGGAAGTAACGACAGCGCGTGCGCTGCAGGAGATTTCCGCCGATCGTCGCCATGTTGCGCAGCTGCGGCGAAGCTCCCATCAGCAGCGCCTCTCGCACGAGGGGCATCCGCTCGCTCACCGTCGGGTCCGCGGCGAGCTCGTCCATCGTGACCAGCGCGCCTACGCGCAACGTGTCCTCGGCGCGCGTGACTCCGCGCAGCGGCAGGCGCGTGATGTCGACCAGCCGGGCAGGCTCGAGCACCCCGTCCTTCAACACGAGATCGAGCTCCGTCGTGCCGCCGGCCAGGTACTCAGCCTCGGGGTCGGCACTGACAAGCGCCACAGCCGACACAGGATCGTCCGCTCGCACGTACTCAAAGGGTCGCATTGCTATTCGCCTCCTCGTCCGGCTACCTCTCGGATTGCGGCGACGATGTTCGGATACGCGCCGCAACGACAGAGGTTGCCGCTCATGAACTCGCGGATCTCCTCATCCGAACCCGCTCGTCCCTCTTGCAGCAGCGCGACCGCCGACATGATCTGCCCCGGCGTGCAGTAGCCGCACTGAAAGCCGTCATGCCGGATGAACGCCTCCTGCAGGGGATGCAGCCCTCCGTCAAGTGCCAGGCCTTCGATGGTGGTCACCTCACGGCCGTCGCATTGCGCCGCAAGCGTCAGGCACGACAGCACCCGCCTGCCGTCGAGCAGCACCGTGCAGGCGCCGCACGCGCCCTGGTCGCAGCCCTTCTTCGTGCCCGTCAGGCCGAGCTCGTCGCGCAGCGCGTCAAGGAGCGTGACGCGGCTGTCCAACCGCAAGCGCCGGGCGCTCCCGTTGACGTTGAGCGCCAGAGCATTGTCGGCATCGGCGGGGTTGTTCGCCATCGACGTACCTCCGATTGAGTGGGGCATGGACGCGTGCCGACCGGGCAGGCGCGCGGTGGCTCGGTCACGCTCTACACCCGAGCTGCGCGACAAGCACAACAGCCTCGCTCTGGCCCATGAATGTCCAGCGCGTCGAGCACACCGGCTATGTCGATCATGAGAGGCGTGCCAGAGCGCCCGATCGCAGGCAAGTTGCGGATGTGACTCATTGCCTCTCCGGTCCTGTGTCGCGCCACGAGGTCTGTCAGACGATTTCTTCGAGCGCTTCCTCGGCGGCGCTCGTGCTTGACGCGTCGGGTGCGACGATGGTGAGCGTGCCGCGCGCGATATCGCCGTTTCACCGTCAACGGCGGGAGGCCTGCTCGCACTGATTCAGGGGACTGGTTCGCGCTCATGGATACAGTCGGCCACCACTGCGCGGATCAGTCCTCAGTAGTCCCTACTGGTCTCCGGAGGAGAGACCACACGGACCGCTGCTGCGCTCGTCGACGTCTCGCCCGAGCCTCGGCGAACACCCGCGATGTGTGTGTCCGAGCGAAAGCGCTCTTGCGCCCGTGCGCGGGGCCGGCGTCGTAGGTGGGGCAGGCTCAAGCGGACTTAGACTCAGGCGTGGACAGGTGGCCCGTGGTCGGCCGGTCGAATGAGCTTCGCCAGTTGACGGCCGCTGTGCTCGCCCGGCGCGGGGCAGTGATAAGTGGCCCGTCCGGGGTGGGTAAGACGACGTTGGCCGTGACGGGCGTGGAGCTGGCCCAGCGGCGAGGGATGTCGATGGCTCGCGCGACGGCCACTCGGGCGTCGCGGGGTCTGCCGTTCGGGGCGCTGGCGTCGATGCTGCCGCCGGATCCGGGCGGCGACGACCTTTTCCGCGAGGACCGCGGTGACCTGCTGCGACGCTATGGCCGGGCCGTGGTCGACGGGGCGGCAGGGCGTCCGCTGCTGGTGTTCGTCGATGACGCTCATCTGCTGGACGACGGGTCGGCCACCCTGCTCCACCAACTGGCCCTGACCAGGGTGGCGACGGTGCTGGCCACCGTCCGCTCCGGTGAGCCGGCCCCTG
>JAVHVL010000475.1:0-11102 GCA_032160565.1 Pseudonocardiales bacterium
GGACACGGTGAAGGTGTTCGGCGCCGAGCTTGCCGAGGCGCACACCGTGTTCTGGAACGGCCCGATGGGGGTGTTCGAGGTCGCCCCGTTCGCCGCGGGTACGAAGGGCGTCGCCGAGGCCGTCGCCGCGGTGGACGGCCTGTCGGTCGTCGGCGGCGGCGACTCCGCGGCCGCCGTGCGCACCCTGGGGCTCGACCCGAACGCCTTCGGGCACATCTCGACCGGGGGCGGCGCCTCCCTGGAGTTCCTGGAGGGCAAGACGCTCCCGGGCGTCGCCGTCCTGGAAGAGGTCTGAGTGGCGCGCAAGCCATTGATCGCCGGCAACTGGAAGATGAACCTGAACCACCTCGAGGCCATCGCGCACACGCAGAAGATCGCGTTCAGCCTGAGCGAGGAGCAGCTCACGAAGGTCGACGTCGCGGTGCTGCCGCCGTTCGTCGACCTGCGCAGCGTGCAGACCCTCGTCGATGGTGACCGGTTGCTGCTGACCTACGGCGCGCAGGATCTCTCGCCGCACGACTCCGGTGCGTACACCGGCGACATCGGCGGCCCGATGCTCGCCAAGCTGGGCTGCACGTACGTCGTGGTCGGGCACTCGGAGCGGCGCCAGTATCACGGCGAGGACGACGCGCTCGTGAACGCGAAGACTCAGGCTGCCTTCCGCAACGGGCTGACCCCCATCGTCTGCGTCGGGGAGACGTTGGACGTGCGGGAGGCCGGGGCGCACCTGGCGCACTGCGCGGCTCAGTTGGACGGTGCGCTCGCCGGAATCACCGCCGAGCAGGCCGAGACCATCGTCATCGCATACGAGCCCGTGTGGGCGATCGGCACCGGCAAGGTCGCCACGCCCGAGGACGCCCAGGAGGTCTGCGCGTCCATTCGCGAGCGGCTCGGCGCGGCATACTCCCCGTCACTCGCTGCTGGGATCCGCATCCTGTACGGCGGTTCGGTGAAGGCGGCCAACGCCGCGGAGATCCTGGCGCAGCCCGACGTCGACGGCGCGCTCGTCGGTGGGGCGAGCCTGGACGCGGCCGAATTCGCCGCGATCTGCGTCGCCGCGGGCGCTCCGGCGGAGGTCGCGTGACGGCACAGGTAGTCTTGTCCGGCAATGCCGATTAGACCGCCCATTAGACCGCGACTGTTTGCAACCGAGGCTTCCTGATGATCATGACCCTCTCCATCGTGCTCATCATCACGAGCTTGATCCTCGTGGTGTTGGTGCTGCTGCACCGTGGCAAGGGCGGCGGGCTCTCGTCGATGCTCGGCGGGTCGTTCTACTCGAACCTGTCGGGCTCCTCGGTCGTCGAGCGCAACCTCGACCGCCTCACCGTCATCGCCGGTGTGGTGTGGGCGATCTGCATCATCGGGCTGGGGCTGCTGTACAAGAACACCGGCTGAACTCCGCGGCACGTCCGCCGCGGCTCAGCATCAACGACATCGATCTGGAGAGGGAACACACGTGGCTGGTGGCAGTGCCATTCGGGGCAGCCGGGTCGGTGCCGGGCCCATGGGGGAGAAGGAGCGCGGCGAGTCCGCGCCGCGGCAACGCGTCTCGTTCTTCTGTGCGAACGGGCATGAGGTCCGCCCGGCATTCGCGATCGACGCCGTCCTGCCCGACACCTGGGACTGCCCCAAGTGCGGGTTCCCGGCCGGGCGCGAGTCGGAGGCGCCGCCCAACGCGCCGCGCAACGAGCCGTACAAGACGCACCTGGCCTACGTCAAGGAGCGCCGCAGCGACGAGGACGGCGCCGCCATCCTGGAAGAGGCGCTGCAGAGGCTCAAGGCGCGCCGCGGCGAGGTCTGAGCTACCCGACGGTGTGCAGTTCGGGTTGCCCCGGCAACCGGATCAGCGCACCGTCGGTGCGGTCAGGTCCGCGGCGGTAGCTGCGCCGCGGCCGCCTCGTCGATCAGCCAGAGCGTGCGCTCCCGGCCCCGCGGCCCGGCCGACGGCACGTGCACCCGATCGGCGCCGCTCAGCGCCATCGCGACGGCTTTGGCCTTGCCCTCACCCGACGCGATGAACCAGACCTCGTTCGCGGCATCCAGCGCGCGGAACGTGAGCGACAGCCGGGTCGGCGGGGGCTTGGGGGAGTTGCGGACGGCGATGACCGCGGCCTTCTCCTCGTACACGCCAGGGTGCTCCGGGAACAGCGATGCGCAGTGCCCGTCGGGCCCGATTCCGAGCAGCAGCGCGTCGAAGTGCGGCACGTCGCCACCCTGCTCGGGGGGGACAGCCGCGGCCAGCTCGGCGGCGTATGCCGCGGCGGCCGCCTCGACGTCCTCGCCGTACTGGGAGTCCGACGCCGGCATGCGATGGATCAGCGCGGGATCGAGCGGCAGATGGTCCAGCAGGGCGGCGAACGCGGCCTTGTCGTTGCGCTCATCGGAGTCCGCGGGCACGTAGCGCTCGTCGGCCCACCAGACATGCACCCGGTGCCACTCGACGGAATCGCGCGCCGGCAGGTCGCGCACCGCCCTCATGACCTGCTCCAAGATGCCCCCGCCGGTCAGCCCGAGGTGCGCGACCGGTCGGACCCCCAGCGCCGCGACCAGCGTGGCCACCAGTCGCCCCGCGGACTTTTCCGCCAGCTCCTCGGGAGACGGTTCGACGAGGACGTCCGGCTCGCTGCCCATCAGGAGGCCGCCGCGGCGGGGTCTTTCCAGATGTGCTCGCGCTGCGACGGGCGGCTCGCCAGCCCGGGGACCTCGCACACCGTGCCGAGCGCGTCGGCGTAGATCTCGTCGGCGTCGAGGCGGCGCAGCTCCTCGGCGAGCACCTCGCCGAGGGAGCGGTCCGGGAACGGCGCGATGGAGTCCGGCGTCCCTTCCCGGCGGAGCACGAGCCGGGAACCGTCGCGCACGGCGGTGATCGACGAGCCGCCGGCGAAGCCCAGCGTCGCGGCGTTGATCGAGTCTCCGGGTGCCTTGTTGACCGGCACGTAGCAGCCGAGCTTCGAGGACAGCCAGCCGGCCAGCAACAGCGCGGAGGGGTCGGTGTCGTCGCCCTCCACCGTCGCCGAGATGCCGGTGTCGTGGGCGCCGTCGTAGGCCGAGGCCAGCGCGGCTCGCCAGCCGGTGATCCGCGTCCAGGCCAGGTCGGTGTCGCCCGCCGCGAAGTCCACTGCCCGTTGTTTCAGCCCCTCCACCCGGTCGGCCGCGCGGCATACGTCGGTGATCCTGCGCTCGGCGAACACGCCGAGCGGGTCGTAGGCGATCCGCTCCGGAGGTGCGCCGTGCCACCAGGTGACCACCGGGGCATCCGGCGCGAGCAGCGGCAGGGTGACGGACTCCGCGTGCAGCGCCAGGCGGCCGTACATGCGCAGGACGACGGCCTCACCTGGGCCCAGCCGCCCGCCGAGCAGCACCTCGGCGTCCAGCCGCGGCACCGGCGCGTCGATCTGCCGCCGGATGACCATCAGCATGCGCATCGGGTGCTTGCTGGCCGCGATCGTCGCGGCCTCTTCGGCCTCCGCGACGTCGTGCTCGTCCACGACGATGACCAGGGTCAGGGCGTTGCCGCTCGTCACGGCCCCGCCGGTGCGCCGCTCGGCGACGAGTGCGCGTACCACTGCGGTGCCCGTGGTGTCCCAGAGAGTGGTCATGGTTACGGCCTCCGCCAGTTTCGTCCGTCGCGGGCCAGCATCTGGTCGGCCTCTTTCGGACCCCACTCGCCGGCGCGGTAGAGGTACGGCTGCTGGCCGGCCCAGAATTCCTCCATCGGGTCGATCACCCGCCAGGACGCCTCGACCTCGTCGTTGCGCGGGAACAGGGTGGCGTCGCCGATCAGCACGTCCAGGATCAGCCGCTCGTAGGCCTCCGGAGACGCCTCGGTGAACGCCTCGCCGTAGAGGAAGTCCATGGCGACGTCGCGGACTTCCATCGAGGTGCCGGGCACCTTGGAGCCGAACTTCAGCGTGACCCCCTCGTCGGGCTGCACGCGGATGACGAGCTGGTTGTGGCCGAGCTCCTCGGTGTCGGTGCGGCTGAACGGCAGGTGCGGCGCCTTCTTGAAGATGACGCCGATCTCGGTGACACGCCGCGGCAGCCGCTTGCCGGTGCGCATGTAGAACGGCACGCCGGCCCAGCGCCGCGTCTCGATCCCCAGCCGCACCGCCGCGTAAGTCTCGGTGGTGGAGTTCGGCGGGATGCCCTCCTCCGCCCGGTAGGCCACCGCCCGCTCACCGGCCAGCCAGCCCTGGTCGTACTGGCCGCGCACGGCGTAGGCACCCATGTCGGGCGGCAGCGAGATGGCCCGCAGCACCTTGATCTTCTCGGTGCGGATCGCGTCGGGGGAGAACTCGACCGGCTCCTCCATGGCGGTGAGCGCCAGCAGTTGCAGCAGGTGGTTCTGCAGCACGTCGCGGGCCGCGCCGGTGGCGTCGTAGAACGCCGCGCGACCGCCGATGCCGACGTCCTCGGCCATCGTGATCTGCACGGAGTCGACGAAGTTGGAGTTCCACACCGGTTCGTACAGCTGGTTGGCGAAGCGCAGCGCCAAGATGTTCTGGACGGTCTCCTTGCCCAGGTAGTGGTCGATGCGGAACACGTCCTGGGGGGTGAAGACCTTGTCCACGAGCCCGTTGAGCTCCAGGGCGCTGGCCAGGTCGTGCCCGAACGGCTTCTCCACCACGACTCGACGCCAGCCGCCGCTCTTGGCGTTGCTGGCCATGCCCGTGCGCTCCATCTGCTGCAGCACGATGGGGAACATGCTGGGCGGGACGGACAGGTAGAACGCCGCGTTGCCCTTGATGCCGTGGCTGGTTCGCAGTTCGTCCAGTGTGTCCGAGAGGTTGTCGAACGCCTCGTCGTCGTCGAAGGATCCTGGTACGAACTTGATGTTGCCGCAGAGCCGGCGCCATACCTCGTCGTTCCAGGCGGTGCGCGCGTGCTCCTTCGCAGCCTTGCGGGCCAGCGACTCGAAGTCCCCGTCGCCCCAGTCCCGCCGCGCGAAGCCGAGAAGCACGAAGTCCGGCGGCAGCAGCCCGCGGTTGGCCAGGTCGTAGATGGCCGGCAGGAGCTTCTTGCGGGACAGGTCGCCGGTGACACCGAAGACCACGAGCGCGCACGGCTCGGGGACGCGGGGCAGGCGGCGGTCGCGCGGGTCGCGCAGCGGGTTGCGCCCCACGGTGGGTGGCGCGCCGACCGGTGCGGTGGGCGGCATGGCCGCCGGAGTCGGCGGCAAGGGCACTGATTCGGCGGTCCCCGTCATGACTTGTCGAGCTGCCCCTGAACGCTCTCGGCGAGCTGGGTGTAGGAGTCCTCGAACTTCTGCACGCCTTCGACCTCGAGCAGCTCGACGACGTCGTCGTAGCCGATGCCGATCGCGTTCAGGTCGTCGATCACCTTTCGGGACGCCTCATACGTGCCGGCGATGGTGTTGCCGCGGATGACCCCGTGATCCGCGACCGCCTCGAGCGTCGCTTCCGGCATCGTGTTCACCGTGTTGGGAGCCACCAGCTCCACGACGTACATGGTGTCGTCGTAGGCGGGGTCCTTAACGCCGGTGGAGGCCCACAGCGGTCGCTGCTCGTGCGCACCGACGGCCTTCAGCGCCTGCCACCTGTCGGACGCGATCACCTTCTCGTAGCGTTCGTAGGCCAACCGCGCATTGGCGATACCGGCCTTACCCCGCAGCGCCTTCGCTTCGTCACTGCCGAGCTTCTCCAGCCGCTTGTCGACCTCGGTGTCCACCCGGGAGACGAAGAACGAGGCGACGGAGCGGATCGTCGACAGGTCGATGCCGTTCGCCTTCGCCTGCTCCAGGCCGGTGAGGTAGGCGTCCATCACCTTGTCGTAGCGATCAAGGCCGAAGATGAGGGTGACGTTCACATTGATGCCGGCCGCGGTTGCCGCCGTGATCGACGACAGCCCGGGGACGGTGGCCGGGATCTTCACCATCACGTTGGGGCGATCGACCAGCCACCACAGCCCCTTAGCCTCCGCGGTCGTGCGGGCGGAATCGTGGGCGATGCGCGGGTCGACCTCGATCGAGACCCGGCCGTCCTTGCCGCTGGTGCGGTCGAACACCGGACGCAGCACGTCACACGCCCAGCGGATGTCGTAGGCCATCAGGTACCGGATGACCCCGTCCAACGCGACCTGGCGCGTCTTCAGCTCGCGGAGCTGCTCGTCGTAGGCGTCACCCTTCTCCAGCGCCTTGGCGAAGATCGTCGGGTTGCTCGTGACACCGACTACGTGCTTGGTGTCGATGAGCTCCTGCAGGTTGCCGCTGCGCAACCGCTCCCGGCTGATGTCGTCCAGCCAGATCGATACGTCCTGTGCCGATAGGTCGGCGAGCGCGTCACTCATGCGAAGCTCCTTCGCGGTCAGTTGCCGGTGGTCGCGCCGCGGATGTGCCCGGCGCGTTCTAGTGCGGAGTGGGCCGCCGCGACGACCCGGTCGGGCGTGAAACCGAACTGCTCGAACAGCACGCTGCCTTCCGCGCTGGCGCCGAAGTGCTCGATGCTGACGATCTCGCCGGCATCGCCGACGATCTCGCGCCAGCCCTGGCCGACCGCCGCCTCGACGCTGACGCGGGCCTTGATGTCCTGCGGCAGTACCTGCTGGCGGTAGGCCGGCGCCTGCTCATCGAACCACTCGAAGCACGGCATCGACACGACCCGGGTCGGGTGCCCTTCGCCCTCGAGCCGCTCCCGCGCGGTCAATGCGAGGGAAACCTCGGAACCGGTCGCGATGATGATCACCTCCGGAAGGCCGGACGAGGCCTCCTCGAGGACGTACCCACCCTTGGCGGCGTCCGACACCTTCTCCCTGTCGAGGACAGGGAGGTTCTGCCGGGACAGGGCCAGCGCGATCGGCCGGTCGGTGCGCTCCAGGGTGGTCTGCCAGCACACGGCGGTCTCATTCGCGTCCGCCGGGCGGACGACGTTCAGCCGGGGGACGGCTCGCAGCGCGGCCAGGTGCTCGATCGGCTGGTGGGTAGGGCCGTCGCCGCCGAGGCCGATGGAGTCGTGCGTCCAGACGTAGATCGTCGGCAACTCCATCAGCGCGGCCAGCCGCACCGGTGGGCGCATGTAGTCGCTGAAGACGAGGAACGTGCCGCCGTAGACGCGGGTGCCGCCGTGCAGTGTGATGCCGTTCATGATCGAACCCATCGCGTGCTCGCGGATGCCGAAGTGCAGCGTGCGCCCGTACGGCCCGCCCGGCCACGCCTTCGTCTGGTGCACGGCCGGGACGAAGCTCGGCTCGCCCTCCATCGTCGTATTGTTGCTCTCGGCGAGGTCTGCCGAACCGCCCCAGAGCTCCGGCAACACGCCGGCGAGCGCGGTGAGCACCTTCCCGGACGCGGCACGCGTGGAGACGGAGTTGGGCTTGCCGTCCTTCTCCGTGGGGAACGTCGGAAGGTGCTCGGCCCAGCCGTCCGGGAGGGCGCGGCGGCTCATCCGGTTCAGCAGGGCGGCCCGGTCGGGGTTGGCCTGCACCCAGGCGTCGAAGGACTTCTGCCATTCGGTGTGCGCCTCGCGGCCCCGGTCGACGACCTTGCGCGCATGCGCGAGCACCTCCGGGTCGACGGCGAAGTGCGCGTCGGGGTCGAAGCCGAGGATCTCCTTCGTCTTGCGGATCTCGTCCTCGCCGAGGGCTGAGCCGTGCGCCGCGCCGGTGTTCTGCTTGGTCGGAGCGGGCCAGCCGATGATGGTGCGCACGGCGATTATCGACGGCTTGTCGGTCACCGCCTTGGCCTTCTCGATCGCGGCCTCGAGTGCGACGACGTCCTCGCCGGAGTCCACGCGCTGGGTGTGCCAGCCGTACGCGTCGTATCGCTTGAGGACGTCCTCGCTGAACGCGATGTTGGTGTCGTCCTCGATCGAGATGTGGTTGTCGTCGTAGAACATGATCAGGTTGCCGAGCTGCTGGTGCCCGGCCAGCGAGGACGCCTCGCTGGAGATGCCCTCCTCCATGCAGCCGTCACCTGCGATCACGTAGATGTAGTGATCGAACGGTGACTCTCCGAACTGGGCGTCCGGGTCGAACAGGCCCCGCTCACGGCGCCACGCCATGGCCATCCCGACGCCGTTGCCGACGCCCTGGCCGAGCGGTCCGGTCGTGACCTCGATGCCGGCGGTGTGCCCGTGCTCCGGATGGCCGGGCGTCCGGGACCCGAACGTGCGCAGCGCTTCGAGGTCGGCCAGCTCCAGCCCGTAGCCGGACAGGTACAGCTGGCAGTACTGCGTCAACGAGGCGTGCCCGTTCGACAGGATGAACCGATCTCGGCCGATCCAGTTCGGGTCGGTCGGGTCGTGGCGCAGCACCCGCTGGTAGAGCAGGTAGGCCAGCGGCGCCAGGCTCATGGCGGTCCCGGGGTGCCCGTTTCCCACTTCTTGCACCGCGTCGGCGGCCAGCAGTCGTGCGGTGTCCACCGCCTTGGTGTCGAGGTCGGTCCACCACTTCGGGTGCGTGGTGACGACGCGCCCTTCACTGTCGGTCACGGTCGATCGTGTCCCTTCGGCGTTCGCTGGTCACGAGGCGCGCTGGCGCCCTCCGTCAAGCCTATCCACATTGCAGGGGCGTCCGGGCGGCCACTTGCGCCGAGGCTGGCTGCGGGTCGCGCCGGCCCCACGGTTACCCTGAGCCGGTGACACAGACCCCGGTTGCACCCGTCTCCACGGGCACCGACGGGGTCCCGCCGACGGTGTCGGCTGATGCCCCCCGCAGCCGGGCACGGGGGCAGCGCGCGCCGCGGCGCCGCTCGACGATCCAGTCGTACGTCGCGCTGACCAAACCGCGAATCATCGAGTTGTTGCTGGTCACCACCCTGCCGGCCATGATCCTGGCGGCAGGCGGCCTGCCGGCCTGGAGCGTGGTCGTGGTGACCATGGTCGGCGGCACCCTCGCCGCGGGCAGCGCCAACGCGCTCAACTGCTACGTCGACCGGGACATCGACGCGGTGATGCGCCGAACCGGGCATCGCCCGCTGGCCCGCCACGACGTGTCGCCCCGGGGCGCGCTGATCTTCGGCGTCCTGCTCGGGATCGTGTCCGTGCTCCTCATGGGGCTGGTCACGAACTGGCTCGCCGCCGGGCTGACGGCCGCCGCCATCGCCTTCTACGTCGTCGTCTACACGATGTTGTTGAAGCGGCGCACCGCGCAGAACATCGTCTGGGGCGGGGCAGCCGGCTGCATGCCGGTCCTGATCGGCTGGGCGGCTGTGACCGACCGGCTGTCCTGGGCCGCGCTGGCGATGTTCGCCATCGTGTTCTTCTGGACTCCGCCGCACTTCTGGGCGCTCGCGATCCGGTACCGCGACGACTACGCCCGCGCCTCGGTCCCCATGCTGCCGGTCGTGGCCGCACCGCTGCGGGTCGCGCGGGAGATCGTCGCCTACGCGTGGCTGACGGTCGCGACCACCCTGCTGCTGTGGCCGCTGGCCACCGGCTGGGTGTACGGCGTGCTGGCGGCGGTCGCGGGCGTGGCCCTGCTGGGGTCGGCGTATCGGCT
This sequence comes from Pseudonocardiales bacterium, assembly GCA_032160565.1. Classification (GTDB taxonomy): domain Bacteria; phylum Actinomycetota; class Actinomycetes; order Mycobacteriales; family Jatrophihabitantaceae; genus RYN-117. Next base: position 9,457 of record JAVHVL010000475.1, read on the forward strand.
GCTCATCCGCACCAAGCGCGGCGAGAACGCCAAGCCGATGCAGCTGTTCCACCTGTCCAACAGCTATCTCGCGTTCGTCTTCGTCGCGATCGCGGTGGACACCTTCCTGCGCTGACGTCGCCGGTCAGCCGGCGGGGATGACGATCTGGAAGCGGGCGGCGTTGTTCACCGTCAAGGTCACCGCGTCGACCTGCTCGGAGCCGGTGATCTGCAGGGTGCCGCTCGTGAACCCGGCCGGCACCTCGAACACATCGAAGACCTTGCCCGCCGACGCGAGGTTCCGCGCCGAGAACGTCCGGCCGTCCGGCAGCTTCAGCTTCAGCAGCTGCGGATCGAAACCGAAGACCTGACCCGGGTCCTCCGGCTCGGTGTAGGACAGATCCAGTACCAGCAGGGCGTCCCCGGGCTTGGTCGGGTGCTTGTCCGCATAGCGGGGCAACCAGAAGTCCAGCCCGGCGTTGCGCAGGCTGACGGTGAGGGTCAGGTTCAGGGAGCCGCCGGCCCCGCTGATGGTCACCGGCACCGGCACCGTCTTCCCGACGACGGTGGAGCGGTGCCGGCGGGTGAGCACCGCGAGGTTGTCCTTGCCCGGCTTGCCGGCCGGCAGCGCGAGGGTCTGCCGGTAGCCGCCCTCGTCGAGCACCAGCGTCGGCGCCCTGCCCGCGGGGACGGTGGCAATCACGTACTCGTCGTCCGACGCGGTCGCCGGCACGGGCCGGGCGCGTCCGGGGCCCAGCGTCAGGGTGAGCTTGTCCGCGGCGGTGGCGGCATCCAGTTCGCCGCGCTCGTCCCGGACCTGGAAGGCCAGCAGCTGCATCCCTGCCGGTGCGGACCGCGCGCCATCGCCGCTGCCGTAGCGCGGGACGAAGCCGCTCGAGACGAGCGCGACGCCGGTGCTCTTGCCGATCATCCGGGCGTTCGCCAGCGCCTTGGGCGCCTTCGTCGGCCCCAGGTCGGAGGTGGTCAGCACGTCCTTCTCGGCCGGGGGCGGTTGCGGCACGGTGAGCTCCGCGGCGCCGGTCCGCGCCTTCTTGCCGTCCGGGCGTACCAGGCGCACCGAGTCGGGCACCGCATCGGGGTCGTTGCTGCGCGGGGTGACTCCCGGGGTCAACGTCACCTTGCTCCCCGAGTCCGGGGCGCTCGTCAGGGGAATGCTGAGGTAGGTCTTGGCGCGGTCGCCGTCGACGAACAGGACCGGCCCGCAGCGCAGCAGCGCGTCGACGTCGGTCTTCTTGCTGCCGCTCCCGGCCTTCCGCTGCTCGGTGAAGTAGCACCGGGTCGCTGCGCTGTCGACGCCGTGCCGGGTGGTCACGAGCGCGTGCACGCTCGATTCGGCCGCCGTCAGCACCGCACCCGGGTCGGCGATGCGCCTGCCCTGGTAGGTGAGCGTCGGCTCGCTCGGCCAGACCAGCCACGCCGTCAGCCCCGCCGCGACGACCACGGCCGCGGTGGCGGCAATCACCAGCCGGCCGCGGCTGCGACGGGGCTGGGCCGGCGGTGGTGGCGGCAGCCATCCCGGCGGCTGCCATGGGGTTGCGGATGATGGTACGAGAGCTGGCGGCGGTGCGAAGGCTGGCGGTGCGAAGGCTGGCGGTGCGAAGGCTGGCGGTGCGAAGGCTGGCGGTGCGAAGGCTGGCGGTGCGAAG
>JAVHVL010000537.1:0-2943 GCA_032160565.1 Pseudonocardiales bacterium
CGCGTCCGTAGGTCGCGTGCTCCTCGATGCCCGTCGCGACCGCGAAGACGTTGGGATCGAAGATCACGTCCTCGGCCGGGAACCCGACCTGGTCGACCAGGATCCGGTAGGCCCGCTCGCAGATCGCGGTGCGGCGCTCGAGCGAGTCGGCCTGGCCGTCCTCGTCGAAGGCCATGACGACGGCGGCGGCGCCGTACTTGCGGCAGAGGCGGGCATGCTCGACGAAGGGCTCCTCGCCCTCCTTCAGCGAGATGGAGTTGACGATGGGCTTGCCCTGCACGCACTTGAGCCCGGCCTCGATCACCTCCCACTTGGAGGAGTCGACCATCACCGGCACCCGGCTGATGTCCGGCTCGCTCGCGACGAGCTTGACGAAGCGATCCATCGCGGCGACGCCGTCGATCATGCCTTCGTCCATGTTGATGTCGATGACCTGCGCGCCGTTCTCGACCTGCTGACGGGCCACGGACAGCGCAGCGTTGTAGTCGCCGTCGCGGATCAGGTTGCGAAAGCGCGCGGAACCGGTGATGTTCGTGCGCTCACCGACGTTGACGAACAGTGAATCCGCCGTAATCGTCAGCGGCTCGAGCCCCGAGAGCCGGCAGGCTGCCGGCACCTCGGGCGGGACGCGCGGCGTGATCGCGGCAACGGCTGCCGCGATGGCACCGATGTGATCGGGTGTCGTGCCGCAGCACCCGCCCAGCAGGTTCAGCAGGCCGCTCTCGGCGAACTCGTGCACGATCGCCGCGGTCTGGTCGGGAGCCTCGTCGTACTCGCCGAAGTGGTTTGGCAATCCGGCGTTGGGATAGCAGGAGACGAAGCAGTCGGCGATGCGTGCGATCTCGGCGAGGTACGGGCGCATCTCCTGCGCGCCGAGGGCACAGTTCAGGCCGACCAGCAGCGGCTTGGCGTGGCGGACCGAGTTCCAGAACGCCTCGGTGACCTGGCCGGACAGCGTGCGGCCGGAGGCATCGGTGATGGTGCCGGAGATCATCACCGGCCAGCGTCGGCCACGCTCCTCGAACAGCGTCTCGACGGCGAAAATCGCCGCCTTCGCGTTGAGGGTGTCGAAGATCGTCTCGATGAGCAGCAGGTCGGCGCCGCCGTCGACGAGCCCGTTGGCCTGCTCGAGGTACGCCTCGACCAACTCGGTGTACGTGACGTTGCGCGCCCCGGGATCGTTCACATCGGGTGAGATCGACGCCGTGCGGTTTGTGGGGCCGAGGGCGCCGGCGACGTACCGCGGACGGCCGGGGTCGGCCGCCGTCGCCGCGTCGCACTCGGCACGGGCCAGCCGCGCCGCCTCGAGGTTGATCTCGTAGGCGAGGTCCTGCATGCCGTAATCGGCGAGTGAGATGCGCTGGGCGTTGAACGTGTTGGTCTCGACGAGGTCGGCGCCGGCCTCGAGGTAGGCGCGGTGGATGCCGCGGATCGCGTCGGGCTGGGTGAGTGTGAGCAGGTCGTTGTTGCCCCTGAGGTCGCGATTCCAGTCCGCGAACCGCTCGCCGCGGTACTCGGCCTCGCTGAACGCGTGCCGCTGGATCATCGTCCCCATCGCGCCGTCGAGCACGAGAATCCGCGACCGGAGCAGGTCGGTCAGCGCCTGCGTAGCGTCGGGGCGCAGGGACGGCGTTTCAGGCACGGCACATTCCTCGGCAATCGATAAGCAGGAGTGTTCGAACCATCCAGCATACGGCGGGCTCGCCTCTGCCTCGGGAGATCCGGAACGGCCCTGCCAGTCTGTCACTTCGCGGCCGATTCTGCTCGTCGGGGGCCGGTCTCACGTGCCGCGTCGAGTGCCGCTCTGTCCCGGTCTGGCGGGGTCGGGGTCGTAGGGTGGTTGCATGACGGAATTGGACGGGCCCGGCTGGCCGGAGCTCACCGCCCCAGTTCTCGTGGCCGCGTTCGAAGGCTGGAACGACGCCGGTGACGCGGCCAGTGGCGCCGTCGAGCACCTGGAGCTGGTGTGGGACGCGCAGCCGTTGACCGAGCTCGATCCCGACGACTACTACGACTTCCAGGTGAACCGGCCGCTGGTGTCACTCGTCGACGGCGTGAGCCGCCGGATCACCTGGCCGACCACTCGCTTCTCGGTCTGCCGGCCGCCGGGCGCGGAGTTCGACCTGGTGATCGTGCGCGGCATCGAGCCGAACATGCGCTGGCGCACCTTCTGCACCGAGCTGCTCGGCGTGATCCACGAGCTGGACATCCGGCTGGTCGTCACGCTCGGCGCGCTGCTGTCGGACACGCCGCACACCCGAGCCACCCAGGTCACCGGCACCGCCCATGACCCGGAGTCCGCGGTGCGGTACGGGCTGGAGAAGTCGCGGTACGAGGGCCCCACCGGCATCGTCGGGGTGCTGCAGGACGCGTGCGTGGCCGCAGGCATCCCCGCGATCTCGTTCTGGGCCGGCGTACCGCACTACGTCTCGCAACCCCCCAACCCCAAGGCGACCCTGGCCCTGCTGCACCGCGTCGAGGAGGTCCTCGACCTGCCGGTCCCCCTCGCCGAGCTGCCCCAGCAGTCCGACGAGTGGCAGAAGCTGGTCGACGAGATGGCCGCGGAGGACGAGGAGGTCACCGAGTACATCCGCAACCTCGAGGAGCGCGACGACGAGCTGGACCGCACCCAGCTCGGCGAGGCATCCGGTGACGCCATCGCCCGCGAGTTCGAGCGCTATCTGCGCCGTCGCGACCGCGGCGGTGGCCACGCCGGCCCCGCCGGGCGGGGCTGACTCGAGCGGGTCGACGGTCGAGCGGGTCGAATGGCTAGAGCTCGATGCCGAACAGTGCGTCGACGAGGTCACGCACCAGCGCGGGCGCGAGTTCGTCGGTGCCGCCGTCCAGGCTCGCCGCGGACACCCAGCGGTCCACGGCCGCCATCGCACCGATCGTGTCCAGGTCGTCGGCGAGGCGAGCGCGCACCTCGGTGAGCAGTTCCCG
>JAVHVL010000540.1:0-8839 GCA_032160565.1 Pseudonocardiales bacterium
CCGCGGCAGAGGGCAGGCGAGCCCGGCGGGCCAGGCGCGACCTGGCCCCCGGCAAGTCTCGATCCTGGGAAGCAGACTCAGGCGACCCGGCACGTCGGCGCCCTTCCCGGTCGAGAATTACGTGACATATCATGTTGACCATTAGGTGACGTGTCACGTACGTTGGCTGAAGACCACCGGTAAGCGGCCTGCCGGGGCCTGAACACGGGACGACCGACATGGGGAGCCGCGACATGAACGAAGTACTACTTCGCCGCCTACACCACATCGGCCCGCTGCTGCACACCCGGGCCGGCCTCGGCGCCAGCGCGATCACGCTGGTGCTGCTCGGGTTCGGCCTGTTCGGCGCGGCCATCAGCTCTCCGTCAGCCGCCTCCGCCGATCTCGCCCGCGAGGCGCTCCGAGCGGTGCCGGCACCGTCGCAAGGCGCGACCGATAGAGCAGGAAGCAGCGCACAACGAACACGCTGACGTTGCCGTTCGCGGCCATGCCGAGGCCGCCATCAGGAAGGAACTGCCATGCACAACGCGGTTGTGATGACCGGGTACGGACCGCCTGAGGTACTGAAGTGGGCCGGGGTCCCGCTGCCCGAACCGGGTGAGGGACAGATCAGGATCAAGGTCAAGGCCGCCGGCATCAGCCCGACCGATCTCGCCCTGCGCGCCGGCTATCTCAAGGCCATCCCGCTGCCCCCTAACGCCGTGCTCGGCTTCGAGGCAGCAGGCACCGTCGACGCGGTCGGGCCCGGCGTCACCGGCACGTCCACCGGCGACGACGTCACGGCCCTGCTGTTCAGCCTCGGCGGCCACGCCGAGTACGCGGTGGCGTCGATCTGGACCCGCAAGCCAGCGACCGTGTCGTGGATCGATGCCGCCGCGCTGCCCAGCTCGGCCGAGGCGGCCGTCGGTGTCCTGCGGCAGCTGAACGTTAGAAGCGGTGAGACGCTGCTGCTGTTCGGCGGCGGCGGATCCGTCGGCGTCATCGCGACGCAGCTCGCGATCGCCCGCGGGGTCAGGGTGATCAGCGCGGTCGGCGGGCACGACGAAACGCTCGCCGGCGAGCTGGGAGCGACGCCGGTGCGGTACGGCGCGGGCGTGGCCGGCCGGGTCCGCGCGCTGGGCGCGGTGGACGCCGTGTTCGACGCGGCCGGCAAGGGTGTCCTGGCCGACGCGATCGCCCTGGCTGGCGGGCCCAAGCGGGTCATCACCTTGTCGGACCCGGCCGCGGCTGACTTCGGCGTCACGCTGTCTGAGCCCACGCCCGACCGTGCCCCCGGCGCCCTGGATGAGACGATCGCCCTGCTGGCCGACGGCCGGCTCCGCCTGCGCGCGCACCAATCCATGCCCATGCAGCAGGCCGCCGAGGCCCACCGGCAGCTGGAAAGCGGCAACGTCCACGAGCGCGTCATCCTCACCCTCAACTAGCGCCGCCGGCCGCAGCGGCGGTCACGCCAGCCGCTCGGGACCTGCCGCCGGGACCCACACGGAGGTTCGGCCAGTGACACCAGGTACGGGCGCTCAGCCGGGCGAGATGAGCCCGGTTGACGGCTCCAGCCCGCGCGAACTGCTCCGTTACCGCTCCGCGCAAGGCCGGTGGGAGGTTGCGGCGATGATCTTGGGGTCGTGGCAGCAGTTCGGGGGACCCTCGCCGGGTACAACCTCCTACAGGGCGCGACCTGACGTCCCGGCTCAACCATCCGTTCGTATGCGCACTTGATCGTCAAGTGACGCTTTGACCTTCAACGCAAGGAGATTCACCGACATGAACGTGGCACTCACCGGCGCGACCGGCTTCATCGGATCGCACGTACTCAGCGAACTACTCAAGCACGGCCACGACGTCACGGCCCTCGTCCGCGACGACGCCCAGGCCGAGGCCGTCTCGGCCCGCGGCGCTACCCCAGCCGTCGTCGACCTCTACGACACGCCAGCGGTGGTGCGCCTGCTGACCAACACTGACGGCGCGATCCACAACGCCAGCCCCGGCGACGCGACCAGCGCCGACTTCGACTCGGCCGTCGTCGACGCCGCCGTCGACGCATTCACCGGAACGGGCAAGCCCTACCTGCACATCAGCGGCGCCTGGGTCTATGGGAACAACTCCTTCATCACCGAGGACTCTTCCTTCAACGCACCCCCCTTGGTGGCGTGGAGAGAACAGATCGAACGCCGGCTGCTCGATGCCGAGGACGTGCGCAGCGTCGTTGTCGTCTCCGGCGTCGCCTATGGCGACGGTGGCGGCGGGGTCCCCGGGGTACTACTCGGCTCGCCCCGCGACGACGCCGGCAACCTGATCATGCTCGGTACCGGGCGGCAGCACTGGGCCACCGTCCACGTCGCCGACCTCGCCGACTTCTTCCGCCGCGCCCTGGAAAGCCCCCGGGCCCGCGGCTACTACGTCGTCGGCAACGGGATCAACTCGACGGTCGCCGAGCTGACCGAAGCCGCCGCTGTCGCGGTCGGCGCACCGGGAGCCGTCCCCGGCTCGGACGAGGAGGCCCGAGCCCGCCTCGGCGACTACTTCGCCGGGGTCCTCCTGCTCGACCAGGGCACGGTCGCCGCCAAAGCCCGAACGGATCTGGACTGGCACCCGTCTCACCCAGCGCTCGTCGAGGAGTTCCGCCACGGCAGCTGGGGCACCTGACGACCAAACGAACTGACCCGGCCGCTGACGGAGGCCGTGGCGTACAGCCAGACTCAAGGCCGCGATGATCTTCAGGCTTCAGTGGTGTTGATGGCTGTAGAGACGCGGCATAGGTCGCGGTCCTCGAGCCGATACCTGTCTCCTCTCATTGATCAACAGACCGAAGTGGCCGTCAGGGCGGCCACAAACGGCTGTTGATCACGGGCCGAACGCGCTCACGTGACCACGCCGACGGCTATATCGTGATGGTTACGCCGGCGGCATGGCGACGCGCGCATCGGCGGCTCCTCACTGAGTCATCTGCGCCATTTGGTTCAGCGGATCGGCGTTGCCTGTCGAGCGGCTCGATCACGCGAGCGCCGCGAACAAGGTCGGGTCCATGCCCGCTGCGGTGTAGCGGCTCCACGGGTCGCCCGGCGTCGGCACGCTGGATCCGACGCCGGCTGCAATCAGCGCGGAGTCTTCCTCCTTGGTGATCACGACGCGGTCGGTCGCCGCCTCGAGGCGCTGGCGCAACGCGTCAGCGTCGGCAGGGAGGTCAGCGAGGAGTTGCTTGATGAGGAGGTTGACTGGCAGCACGTGCTCCAGCACGAACCCGTCGCGATGACCGGCTTCCTTGCGGGCCCGAGCGGCCGGGGTATGCGGGACGAGCGGCGAGTACTTGCCTCCTGGGGGCAACCTTGGGCCCTCCCAATGGAAGAACATCGCCTCGCGGATCACCTTCACCGCAGGTTGGCGACCCGAAGCGTCGGCATATCGATGGAACGCACGCAGCACGTCGAGCAGCAATTGCAGGTCACGGTCGTCGTCGCGGATACCTACCGTGCCGCCTGAACGTGCAACCGCACCGGCCCGAGTTGGGCCTCTCGCCGGTGGGGCGTGCTGACGAATGCTGACCGCCTTGCCGATCAACATCTGTACGGTCTCGCGGTCGCAGACCTCGGATGTGTAGTTCAGCCAGGCCGCACCCCGTTGGGCGCGCAGCGCACCAGTGAGCGTGTCGACGTCATCCCGTAGGTCATCTGGGAAACCCAGGGCCAGGTGAGTCCGCTTGGGGTGCAGCCGAACGACTGACCGACCATTGAGTCGCAACGAGGTGCCCGGCCCGGACTCCGCGACGGTGTCGCATCCCATTTCGGTCGCCGAATTCGCCAGGTCGGCATACTCCGCGCGCACCCACTCCGACGCGGCCGCCAACTTTGCCTCGATGTCCCAGCGCGCGTTCATGATGCCCAGTCTGGTCGCTGCGCCCCGGAAGCCTCGTTCGGCGCCCGCTGCCTTGCCCCTGCGCCTGGGGGTGCGGCGCGCCGACGGTCTTTCTTACAGCCGCTCCGTTGGGGCCCAGCCGGCTTGCTTGCCCCGCGATGCCCGTTCGCCGTGGAGCTCGGCGCCGCGCCGCCTGCTGCCATGAACGGACAGCGCACTCATGGGTCCCGTCCAGCCTCGCGGGCTACCCTTGGACGTTTGCTCCCATGGTCTCCACCCGAACGGGGTATCTGTGCGTTTTGGTTCGCGTCGTCTCGCCGCATTGCTCGTCTTGCCCGCCGTCATCCTGACCGCGTGCAGCTCCAACTCCAAGCCCAGTTCGCCGTCCGGATCATCAGCGACGGGCGGCAAGACCGCCGTCGGCGTAACGGTCTCCGGCGCGTTCGGTGCCACGCCCACGGTCACCGTCCCCGCCAAGGCGGCACCCGCCGCGCTGACCCAACAGACCATCGCGCAGGGCGCGGGTGCGGCGGTGGCGAAGGGGGACACCCTCATCGCGAACTACGTCGGCGAGACGTGGGCGCCCAAGAACGGCAAGGTGGACGTCTTCGACAGCTCATTCACCCGCGGCACGCCCGCTGCCTTCGTCATCGGCACAGGCAAGGTCATTGCCGGATGGGACAAGACGCTGGTGGGCAAGAAGCTCGGGTCGCGGGTGCTGCTCACGGTTCCGCCCGCCGACGGCTACGGCGCCGGCGGACAGTCGAGCGTGGGCATCACCGGCACCGACACGCTGGTCTTCGTCGTCGACCTCGTCGCCGCGTACAAGCCGAGCGCGTCCGCCCCGGGGACGCCGGTGAGCAACCTGCCCGGCACCGGCCTGCCCAAGATCACCAACGTGGCTGGAAAGAAACCGGAGATCACCAGCACCGCAGGCGTCAAGGTCCCCGCGAAGCCGACCTCCACGCTGCTCGTCACCGGGAGCGGGCCGAAGATCGATCCCGCCAAGACGCTGGCACTGCAGTTCGTCGAAACCGACCTGGCGACCGGCAAGAACACCCAAGCGACCTGGGGCACCGGCCCGCAGGCCATACCCGCCAAGAGCGTGCTCGGCATCGCTGACAAGCTCACCGGACAGAACATCGGCAGCCGAGTGGTAGTGCTGCTCCCGGCTACGGCAGCGACGCCGGCCACGACCACTCAGCAGGCCCAACCCGCGGTGCCGCCACAGGTCCTCGTCATCGACGTGGTCGGTCAGTTCTGACGCCCCAGCGCCAGTCGGGCACCGCCGATCAGCCCACGCCGCGCTCAGCGAACGTTGCCGTCGTACCAGTTCAGCACCCGAAGCGCGCGGAGCGTGTTCCAGCGACTGGGGTGCCCGTCGCCGTCCTCCATCGAGAAGTGCACCGCGCCGGGATGGGTGCCCTCCAGTAGCCAGCTGCCGTCGGGCTGCTGCTTCGAGCGCAGCATTGCGACCGCCTCGGCCAGTCGCGGATCGGGCGGGTCCCCGGCGGCGCGGAAATAGTCCAAGGCCCACAACACGTCGTAGTGCCACCAGGTCGGGAACGAGAACCGCAGCCAGTCCGGGTCGACGACCTCGCCGGTGCTCAGCCGCCGGAACAGCCGGCGGTCGAGCAGGTACTCCTGCCCTCGGCGACGCGCCGCGACGGTCCGCGCCGAACCACCGGTCGCAAGCTCGTGCTCGAGCAGCCCCTCGAGCACGCAGATCGTCGTCGCGAACGACGCGCGCACCGACCCGTTCTCGGTCTCGCAGTTCCAGCCGCCGTCGGCGAGTTGCTCGCCGAGGAGCCGGGCGACGATGCTGTCGACGTCCACTCCGAAGTAGGCGCCGATCGCGACGGTCCGCCCGTTGATGCACGGCTCGACCTCGCCGGCGAAGAACGGCTGCCCGGCATGCTCCCACCGGCTGTTCTCGCGCACCATCGTGACCGCCTCGCGCACCGGCTGGGCAGTCGGGTCGATGCCGAAATCACGCAGCAGCGTCAAGGTGGGCAGGGTGGATGTCCAGGGCTGCCCCTGCGAGAAGTCGCCGCGGAAGTCCGCCGGGAAGCACGCGCCGCCCGCCCACTGGCCGTCGTCGCCGCGCAGTGCGAGCAACCGGGCGCCCCACCCCTCGGCCGCGACGCGCTCCCGCTCGGCGGCCACCACCTCGGGTGGCGCGTCGCTCAGATCGCGCAGCACCTGCCAGCGCAGCGCCGGGTCGGAGTCGAGCAGCCAGTCCAGGACAGTCATCCGCCGAAAGTAGACCCGGCCGCCGACAGCCGCAGCCCGATGGGACAACCGTCAGGGGCGCGCACGGATGAAGCGTCTGCCTTCTCGGACTCTCCGACGTCATCAACTACCTCCCCGTCAACGCCGGCAGCCAAATCCTGACCGTCATCCATTCCCCCCGAGCACTCACCCCGTGGGAAGGCCTTGGCGTCCTCTGCCGCTACGCCCTCGCCGCAATCACCGCGGCGACGATCCTGATCACCCGCCGCGACAGCTGACTCGCGAGCCGGCCCGGCGCACCTCTCGGACGCTACGGCTCACGCCGTAAGTCCACCGTCGACTCGCGACAGGCCGGCGGAGATGTCGTTCGGACGGTCATTCGTTCGCCGGGTCGTCCGAAGATGCTGAGGATCTCCGCGGGTTCGTCGCCCGTGCTGCCGAACCAGTGCGGCACCTTGGTGTCGAATGACGCGACCTCGCCCGGCCCCAGCAGCCAGTCCTGGTCGCCGAGAACGAACCGCATGTGCCCGGACAGAACGTAGATCCATTCGTAGCCGTCGTGTGCCCGTGGCTCTGGGGTGACCTTGCTGGTCGGGATGACGATCTTCCAGGCCTGCATCCCGTCGGGCTGCCGGGTCAGCGGGATCACCGTCCTGCCTTTGACACGACCAGGCTTGAGTTGGATGCGCGGGTCGCCCTCCTCGGGTGCCCCCACGAGGTCGTTCAGCGGCACCCGATAGGCATGCGATAAAGCGAGGAGCAGTTCCAGGGTGGGCCGCCGCTGTCCGGTCTCGAGCCGTGACATCGTGCTCTTCGAGATACCGGCCGCGTTCGCCACACCGGTGAGGGTCATTCGGCGTTGTGTGCGCAGTCGCTTGAGCCGGGCCCCGACCTGGTCGAGCGTGGCGGCGATGTCCGCGGCCGAGGTGTCCTCCACGAGGCTCATCTGACTCTCGTTTCCCACAAACAGCAACGTTCGTAGGTGAACGGCGCACGCGGCTGCAGCCTTGAGGACATGAGTCAATACGACAGCCAATACGACGTGGTGGTGATCGGCGGAGGCGCCGCAGGCCTGTCCGCAGCCCTGGTCCTCGCCCGGGCCTGCCGCAAGGTCCTCGTGGTGGACGCCGGTGCGCCGCGCAACGCCCCGGCCACCCACCTGCACGGCTACCTCTCCCGCGACGGTGTCCCTCCGGGCGACCTGCTGGCCGCCGGCCGCCACGAGGTGAACAGCTACGGCGGCGACATCGTCGACGGCACCGCCGCCGACCTCGTGCCCGACGGCCGAAGCGGGTTCTGGGTGCTCCTCGCCGGCGGGCAGCGGATCTCGGCACGGCGACTATTGGTCACGACCGGCTTGTGCGACGAGCTGCCGGACGTCCCCGGGCTCCGCGACCGATGGGCCCGCGATGTCCTGCACTGCCCCTACTGCCACGGCCACGAGGTCCGCGACCGCCGGCTCGGCGTGCTCGGTGGCACTCCGGGAGCCGTCCGCTACGCACAAATCGTTCGCCAGTGGACCCACGATCTCGTCTACTTCACCCCACCCGACATTCTCACTGCCGCCGAGCGGACCCAGCTGCTCGCCCGCGCCATCGGCGTCGTCGAAGGCAGCATCGAAGAGCTGGTCATCGACGACGCGGACCAGCTGCGCGGTGTGCAGATGCGCGACGGCTGTGTCATTCCTCGTGACGCGCTGTTCGTGCCGCCCCGCTTCGTCCCGAACAACGCGCTCCTCGTCGGCCTTGGCTGCGATGTCGACGCCGACGGCTGGGTCGCCGTCGACAGCACCGGATGCACCAGCGTCGCCGGGGTCTGGGCCGCCGGAAACGTCGTCGACCCGCGCGCCCAGGTCATCACCGCCGCCGGCGCCGGCTCCGCGGCCGCTATCGCCCTCAACGCCGACCTGGTCGAGGACGACGTGCGCAACGCCGTCCGCGACCTCGACCACGGCCTCCTGCCCCGACCCACCACGAACGCCCACCCGAAGGAGTCAGCATGACCAGACCACCGCCCCACCCGAATCCCGCCCCGAGTTCCCGGCGCGGCTTCCCTGGACCGCCGACCAAGCACCAGCTGGCCGTGATGATCTGGCTGGCGGTCTTCCCGACCCTCACCGTCCTCAATCTTGCCCTCGGTGACTGGCTGCGCACGCTGACACCGGTCGTGCGCACGTTCGTGCTCGCGACCATCGCAGTGCCGATCGTCATCTACGGGCTGATGCCACCGCTGCATCGTCTCCGCGGACGCCTGCTGACCCGCATCGCGAACAGCTGAGCCAGCACCAACTCCGCACCGTCGACGTCGCCTCGTGGCCACGAGCGTTGGCGCCGCAAGAGGGCCACATCGCTGCGAAATACCTGCTCGGCGCTGAGATCGCGGGGCTGCTCTGGTACCTGGTGTACCTCCGGCCGCGGCTGGCCGACAACAGGGTCGGCGTGTACCGCGAGGCATCAGCCGGACCACGCGGCGTCAAGGCACAGGATGTCAGCGGACTCGCGCCCAGCCCCAGCTCGTAACCGGCGCGGAGATCCCGCGGGCCGATCTCGACAGGGCGCACGATGACGTTGGTAGCGCGGGTCGCAGCGGCGTGCCTTCCGGACGATTGGCGCACGTGGCGGTACAGCGGGGACCGAGAAATGATGCCCGCCGGTGTCCGTGCCGCGCGGAGCCGTTCGTCATAGCTCCAGATCCGCCCGACGGGGCGGCACCCGCTGGAGGAGCCGATGACGAACACCCGATCCCCGTCCGCCCCAAC
>JAVHVL010000603.1:0-6563 GCA_032160565.1 Pseudonocardiales bacterium
CGGAGGCGGTTGCGGCTTCGGAGGCGGTACCGGCGTGGGCGGCGGTACCGGCGTGGGCGGCGGCGGTGGCATGGGCGGCGTGGGTGCCGGGACCGGAGGCGGTACCGGCGTGGGCGGCGGCGGTGGCATGGGCGGCGGCGGGGGGATCGGCCGCTCCGGAATGCGGGTGATGGCCGGCGCCGGGCCGGAGGCAGTGCCAGCCGGGCCGTAGCGGGCGTCCCGGATGAGGAACTGGGTTCGCGGCCAGCCCTGGGTGACCTCGATCCGGGTCAGCTCGGCGGCGAACTCGGCAGCGCTCGGCGGGCGGGCGTCCTTCTCCTTCGACATCGCCCAGATGAGCAGGTCGGACAGCTGCACCGGCACGTCCGGAGTCGTCACCGGCTGCACCGGGTCGCGCAGGATGCGCAGGATCACCGAAGCCGGCGACTCGCCGTCGTAGGAGCGGAACGCCGACTGGCCGGCGATGAGTTGATACAGCGTCGACGCCAGCTCGTAGACGTCGGTGGCGGCGGACGTGTCGCCCCCCTCGAGCAGTTCCGGCGCGGCGTGCAGGGTGGTGAAGTCGAACAGCCCGGCGGTGGTCTGCGTGGAGGACTGCAGCATCGCGACGCCGAAGTCCGCCAGGGCGGGCTCACCGAACTCGGTGATCAGGATGTTCTGCGGCTTGACGTCGCGATGCAGGATGCCGCCGTGGTGCGCGGTCTCCAGGGCACCGGCCACCTTGATCGCGATCGACACTGCTTCCCGCACCGGGATCCGTCCGCCGCTGTGCAGCCGTTCGGAGACCGAGCTCGTGCACAGTTCGAGCACCAGCACCGGGCGCCCGTCGGCCATCCGGAACGTCCGGAACAGCGTGACGATGTTCGGGTGTGAGCTCAGCGCACCCAGCGCGACGGATTCCCGTTCGAAGGACTCAACGGCGCGGGGGGACGCGTCGCGGACGTTGAGCAGCTTCAGCGCGACCTGCCGGTTGGTGCCGAGCTCGCGGGCGCGGTAGACGGTGGCCAGGCTGCCGGTGCCGATCTCCCGCACGTCGGCGAAGCCCGCGAACACCTCGCCGCCGGCGGCCCCACCCCTGCGCCGCAGCGCCACGTCGCCTCCGCACCTCCGGTGTGGAGCGCGGCCGCTCGCGACCCAGCGCCCCGTGGTCGGGAGAATTCACAGTCGAGCCTAGCAACGGCACACAGTGCTCAAGAACGGCACGCAGCGCTCAAGACGGGCAGCCGTCAGGCGGCGGCCGGAGCCCGCTCCTCGTCCGCGACGAGGTCGGCGGTCCGCGCGGCGGTGCCGACCGCCCACCGTCCGGTGCTCAGCGCGCCGAGGGCGAGGACGGCGAAGCCGCAGGCCGCGATGACCCACCAGTCGGCCCGCGCCGCGGACGCGAACCCCGTCTCCAGCGACGCACCAGCCAGCCCGGAGCTCAGCACCGACCCGACCACCGCCACCCCCAGCGCCGCACCGACCTGACGGCTCGTGGACGCCACTGCCGCGGCGACGCCGGCCTGGCTGCGCGGCATTCCGGACACCGCCGCGTTGGTGATCGGGGCGTTCACCATGCCGAAGCCCAGGGCGAAGACCGCATAGCCGGCGAGCACCCACGCCAGCGGCGTGGTCGGCGTCAGCGGCACGAGCAGCAGGCCGCCGACGAACATCGCCACGCCGGACAGCAGCAGCGGGGCGCGCGGACCACGCGAGCCGACCATCCGGCCGGATAGCGGCGCGAAGATCATCGTCATCACGGCGAAGGGCAGCATGCACAGCCCCGCCTGCAGCGCCGAGAAGCCGCGCACGTCTTGCAGATACAGCGTGTTGAGGAACAGGAAGCCGGCGAAGGCGCCGAACGCGAAGCCGGCGGTCATCGTGGCGGCGGCGAAGGGAACGGAGCGAAAGAAGCGGACATCCAGCAGGGGATCAGCGCGCCGTCGCTCGTGGCGGATCAGCGTCGCCAGCGCGACCAGCGCGACCACGAGCAGCGCGACGGTGTCCACGGAGCCCCAGCCGACACGGGGCGCCTCGATGATCGCGTAGGTCAGGCTGGCGAGCAGGACGATGACCGCGAGCTGGCCGCCCACATCCACGCGACGCGCCCGCGCCGCCTTCGACTCCGGCACGAACAGGGCGGCCAGCACGAATGCCGCGACGCCGATCGGGATGTTGATCCAGAAGATCGCCCGCCATCCGACGGTCTCGGTGAGCAGGCCGCCGACCACCGGCCCCAGCCCAAGGCTGATGCCGATGACGCCGCCCCAGACGCCGATCGCCCGCGCCCGCTCGCGGGGCTCGGTGAAGACGTTCGTGATGATCGACATCGCGACGGGGTTGAGCATCGATCCGCCCACCGCCTGCACCATGCGGAACGCCACCAACCAGCC
Source organism: Pseudonocardiales bacterium (assembly GCA_032160565.1). Taxonomy (GTDB): domain Bacteria; phylum Actinomycetota; class Actinomycetes; order Mycobacteriales; family Jatrophihabitantaceae; genus RYN-117. The sequence goes on from JAVHVL010000603.1 coordinate 2,373, forward strand.
GAGCCCCGGAGCCAGGCTGCACAGCAGGGAACCGATCGTGAACAGCACGAGCCCGGTCTGGAACGTGCGGCGCCGTCCGAGCCGGTCGCCGGTCGAGCCGGACAGCATCAGCAGGCTGGCGAGCACCACGACGTACGCGTCGATCGTCCACTGCAACCCGGACAGCGACGCGTGCAGGTTGCTGCGGATGTCCGGGAGCGCGACGTTGACGATCGTGTTGTCCATCCCGACGATCAGCAGGCTCATGCAGCAGATCGCCAGGACGAGCATCCGGCGGCGCGCGCTCAACTCAGGCACCCGTCCAAGGATAGTTAGCCAACCAAACGAGTGGGGCCGAGCGGCGCCGCGCGGTGAGACGTTGCACAATCAGGCAGGTGACCTCTGCCACTGCGCCGCACGACGAGCTCGATGCCCACGTCCGCAACGGCCTGGCGCGGCTGGGTGACAACATCGAGCGGGGGGCGTCGGATCCGCGGCTGCTCATGCTCTTCGACGCGATGGCCGGCAGCCGGCTGCTCGACATCGAGGCGCGCCACATGCGCGAGCGAGGCGCGGGTTTCTACACGATCGGCTCGGCGGGGCACGAGTCGAACGCCATCGTCGCGGACGCGTTGCGCGCCACCGACCCCGCCCTTCTGCACTACCGGTCCGGCGCGTTCTTCCTCGCCCGGGCGATGCAGGCCGGCCGCTCCTTGGACGGTGCCCTGCGCGCGGTGCTGCTCGGCCTGGCCGCCGCGGTCGACGACCCGGCGTCCGGTGGGCGGCACAAGGTGTTCGGCGATGCGTCCCTCGACGTCATCCCGCAGACGTCGACGATCGCGTCACACCTGCCGCGCGCCGTTGGCGTCGCGTTCGCGCTCGGTCGCGCCCGGAAGCTGGCCGTCCCGACGCGCTGGGCGCCGGACTCGGTGGTGCTGTGCAGCTTCGGCGACGCGAGCCTGAACCACTCGACGGCGACCGGAGCGCTGAACACGGCGGGCTACTGCGTGACCCAGGGGCTGCCGCTGCCGATCGTGTTCGTGTGCGAGGACAACGGGCTGGGCATCTCGGTTCCGACACCCACGGGGTGGGTGAAACTCGCCGCCCAGCGCCCCGGCATCCGCTATCTGGCCGCCGACGGCGACGATCCGGAGGCGGTATCGCTCGCCGCGCGCGAGGCCGCCGACACCGCGCGGCTGGAGCACCGGCCGGCCCTGCTGCACCTGCGCACGGTCCGCTACCTTGGGCACGCCGGCACCGATGTGGAGTCCGGATACCGCTCGGCCAGCACCATTGCCGCGGACCTCGACCGCGATCCGCTGCTCGCGCTCGCTGCCCAGCTGCACGGCACCGACCTGCTCGCCCGCTATGCCGACATCGCCAAGCGGGTCGGCGAGACGGCGATCGCCGTCGCCGGAGCGGAGCGGCTGCGGTCCGCGGCTGACGTGGCCGCCCCGCTGGCGCCGCGCCACGACGACGCGATCGCGGCGCTCGCCGTGCACCGCGCGGAGCCGGACGTGCGGCGGGCGGCGTTCGACGGCAAGCTGCCTGAACTCGCCGGCGACCTCACCCTGGCGCAGAGCATCAACGCGGCGCTCACGGATGCGCTTGCCGCCCGTCCCGAGGTGCTCGTGTTCGGTGAGGACGTAGGGCGCAAGGGCGGCGTGTACGGCGTGACGCGCGGGCTGCAGCAGCGATTCGGCGCCCCCCGGGTGTTCGACACGCTGCTCGACGAGCAGGCGATCCTCGGCCTCGGCCTGGGCTTCGGCGTCAGCGGGCTGCTGCCGGTGCCGGAGATCCAGTACCTGGCCTACCTGCACAACGCCGAGGACCAGCTGCGGGGTGAGGCAGCGAGCCTGCGCTTCTTCAGCAACGGGACGTACACGAATCCGATGGTGGTGCGCGTAGCCGGGCTGGGGTACCAGAAGGGCTTCGGCGGGCACTTCCACAACGACAACGCGGTCGGCGTGCTGCGCGACGTCCCGGGGCTGGTCGTCGCGGTGCCGTCACGACCGGAGGATGCGGCGCCGATGCTGCGCTCCTGCCTGGCCGCAGGGGTCGGCGCGGGGCAGGTCAGCGTCTTCCTCGAGCCCATCGCGCTGTACCACGAGCGGGATCTGCACGAGTCCGGTGACCGCGGCTGGTTGGGGCCTTACTCGCTCGACCGGCACGTGGCGATCGGCTCGGCCCGGACGCACGGCGACGGTGGCGACCTGACGCTCGTCACGTTCGGCAACGGCGTGCGGATGTGCCTGCGCGTGGCCAAACGCCTTGCTACGGAAGGGATTTCGGCGCGAGTGGTGGACCTGCGGTGGATCGCTCCGCTGCCGGTGGAGGACGTGCTCCGCGAGGCGGCCGCGACCGGACGGGCACTCGTGGTGGACGAGACCAGGCATTCGGGGGGCGTCGGCGAGGGTGTGGTGACGGCGCTCGTCGAGGGCGGCTTCGGCGGCCGGATCGCTCGGGTGGCCAGCCGCGACAGCTACGTCCCGCTGGCCGATGCGGCGAACCTGGTGCTGCTCGGTGAGGAGGGGATCGAGCAGGCTGCCGTGCAGCTGCTGGCATGACTACGGCGGCGCGAAGCTGATCTTCCTGCGGATACGGCGCTCGCGCTCGTAGCCCCGCCGAGTGACGTATTCGCGAACCGAGTGACGGCGAAACTGCCGTCTCTGATCTTGCCGATACGTCACTCGGCGGAGGTGAGGGCGCCGCCGAGCCGAGCGACCGCGTCTTCCAGTGCCGCCTGCTGCTGTGCGGCGTAGAGCCGCGCCGGATCGGATACCTCCCGGCCGATCACGTCGGACAGCCAGCCGGCGTCGCGGCGGCTCCCTTCGGCCGCGGTGTCCTTCCGCCCGGCCGAGGTCAGGTTGGACTGGAAGATGCCGGCCGCGGAGCGCGGCAGGAAATCCTCGTACACGATCGGGGTCGCGACGAGCGCGCCCGCCTCGACCAGCCGAGCCAGCTCCTCCCCTGCCTCGGTGGACAGGCGGGCCGACGAATCCACGGCGCGGCCCGCAGCGAAGGTGAAGAACCCCAGCCCCTCGCGCAGCAACCCCAGCTCCGAGGCCGGCAGCCGCTTGCGCCAGACGTCGGCCGCGACGTCCGCACGCCGCGGCCCGGGGTCCGTGGCCAGCCGGCGATCGACCTCCGCCACCATCGCGTCGTAGCGGTCGCGGCCCGCCGGCGTCAGCGCGATCCCCCGCGCCTCCACCTCGCCGAAGCGCACCCGCAGCGACCCCGCGGTCACCGATCCGTCCGCCTCGCGGAAGCGCCGCTGCTCGGCCAGCGCCCGGAACGAGGTCTGCCGCAGCAGCACATCGGGGCCGCTCCACCGCGGCGGCCCCTGGATCTCCTCGATCATCGCGATGCCGCGCTCGGACATCCGCCGGTACAGCTCGTCGATGTCCAGCACCCGCGGCGTCAGGTGGTTGATGTGCGTGGACATCACGCCGCCGATGTCCGCGGCCACCGCCGACACCGCCGCCAGCTCCGCGTACCACGCCCGGTCGACCGGCTCGGTGGACAGCGCGAACGCCGACGTCGCCAGGTCGAGGAACCGCTCGGCATCGTCCGCTGCCAGCCCGCCGTCCGCGATCGCCTGCTCGGCCAGGCGGAGCAGTGCGGGCGGGAACAGCGTGCGCCGCGCCAGGAACGTGTCGAGGCGGGCCTGCAGGTCCGGCGCGAAGAAGCGCCGGTCGTCGGTCACCAGCATGGAGGTGAACATCCGGAACGGGTTGCGGGCCAGCTCCTCCGCGGCGACGGGGCGGAATGCCGTGCTCACGACAGGCACGGCGGAGCGGGCCGCGTCGCGCAGGTCGTAGAAGCCGACTGGGAACATGCCGAGTGCGGCGAAGATCCGCGAGACGGCATGCAGCTCGGCCGGCGTGCCGACCCGGATCGCGCCGTGCCGCTCCGCGGTCACCCGCGCGATGGAGCCGAGCCGCTCGGCCGCGGCGCCGTCGCGCGCCAGCACGTCGGCGTTCACCTCGGCCGCGACGTCCACGAGCGTGCCGTACGCCGGCACCTCGCGCCCGTAAGTGACGGCCATGCGCTGGGCGAAGGCAGCACGAAGCTGCCACGCGCTGAGGAGAGCCATCGCGCTCAGTCGAGGGAGGTGAGCACGCGGTCGATCGCGGCCAGCCCGCGGTGCAGCTCCTCCACCGGGATGCTCAGCGCCGGGCGGAACCGGATGCTCGTCGCCCCGGAGCCGAG
>JAVHVL010000098.1:0-3658 GCA_032160565.1 Pseudonocardiales bacterium
CGGCGCGCCCGCCCTGGGAGCCGGCGCCGCGCTCGGACCGCAGCAGCTGGCTCTGCTGGCGGCGATCGGCCGCGACCGGGTGACCGTGCGCCCGCGCCCCCGAGTGCTCGTCATCTCCACGGGCAGCGAGCTGATCGAGGTCGGGCACCGCCCGTCGTTCGGCGAGGTCACCGACTCCAACTCATACCTGGTTGCCGCGGCGGCGAAGGACGCCGGCGCCGACGCCCGTCGCATCGGCATCGTGCCCGACGATCACTCCAAGCTGCTCGACGTCCTGGAGAGCCAGCTGCTGCGCGCGGACATCCTGATCACGACCGGCGGCGTCAGCATGGGGGCGTTCGACGTCGTCAAGCAGGCGCTCACCGAGCTGGGCACCGTCGATTTCTGCCGGGTGGCGATGCAGCCGGGCAAGCCGCAGGGCTTCGGGCACCTCGGCAACCGCGTGCCGATCTTCTGCCTGCCCGGCAACCCGGTCAGCGCGCTGGTGTCGTTCGAGGTGTTCGTGCGGCCGGCGATCCGCAAGCTGCTCGGCAAGCGCAGCCTGCATCGCGCGACCGTGCAGGCCGTGGCGCTGGAGCGGGTGGAGAGCGCGCCGGGCATCCGCCAGTACCGCCGCGGCGTGCTGCACCGCGAAGCCACCGGCGGCTACAGCGTGTCGATCGTCGGCGGCGCCGGCTCGCACCTCATCGCGTCGATGGCGTCGTCGAACTGCCTTGTCGTCATCGACGAGGAGGTCACCGAAGTCGTTGCGGGGTCGCGGGTCACCGTCATCCCGCTGCTGCTCGCAAACCGGTGACCCGGTCCGGTGGCTAGCCATCCGGGCTGGCCGGCGCAGCTGTCCGCGGGGCCGGTGCTGCTGCGCGCGCCGCGGCTGCGCGACGGCCGGGCGTGGAGCGAGATCCGGCTGCGCAACGAGATGTGGCTGCTGAAGTGGGAGCCCACATCGCCGCACAGCTGGGCCGAGCGCAACTCGATCACCGCCTGGCCGCCGCTGCTGTCCGCGCTGCGCAAGGCCGGGCGCGCCGGCACGATGCTTCCGTTCATGATCGTGTACGGGGGTCGGCTGGTCGGGCAGATGAACGTCTCCAACGTCGTGCACGGCGTGCTGCGCTCCTGCACCGTCGGCTACTGGGTGGATCGTGACGTCGCCGGGCGCGATGTTGTGCCGACGGCGCTGGCGTTGGTGATCGACCACTGCTTCACGGCCGTGACGCTGCACCGTGTCGAGGTCGACATCCGGCCGGAGAACCAGGCCAGCCTGCGCGTGGTGGAGAAGCTGGGGCTGCGGCGGGAGGGCTACTACGAGCGCTTCCTGGACATCGACGGCGGCTGGCGCGACCACGTTGCCTTCGCCGTGACGGTCGAAGAGCTGCACGGCCGGACGATGCTCTCGCGACTTCCCCGGCTGCCCCAGCTGCCCTGACACGCGCGCCGCGGCGCCTCGACACGTCGGGTCAGGTACCGGATCAGGCACCTCGACACGCCGGGTGACGTACCGGATCAAGCCCCCGTTGCTGGCTAACTTGAACGACAGGCTTGTGACTGGTGTGACTGGAGGTGCGAAGTGTTGTCCCCGATGATGACGGTCTTCGTGCTTGCCGTCCTCTGGCTCATCGTCGTCGTGCCGATGGTCGTGCGCCGCAATGACGAGCGCCGCCGGGACCGCTCGGTCGACGGATTCGGCCGCGCGATGCGTGCGCTGGGGCGCCGTCCGCACGCCGGCACGGGGGCGTCGACTGATCGCACCGATGTCTTCGTGCCGCGCGAACGCCGCGCCGCCATCCCCGCGGCAGCCACGCGCCGCCCCGTGCCCGCAGCCCAGGAGGCGCTGATGTACCCCGTCGACCGTTCGGAAATGTCCGCGGCGCGCGCCGCGATGATGGCCCGCCGCCGCCGCTCGCTCGGCATCCTCATTGTGGGGAGCATCGCGCTCGGCGCCACGGCCCTGGTGATGGGTGGGGTGGTGTGGCTGCTCGCCACGCCGTTCATGCTCGGGCTGACCGGCTACCTGTACTTCCTGCGCTCTCAGGCGTTGCGCGACCGTGAGCGGCGTGCCACCCGCCAGCAGCGGGCCACCTCGCGGCGCACCACCGGGTACGACGCCACCACCGAGCTCGGCCGCTTCGACGAGATGCCGGAGTCGGTGGTGCGGATCGACGACGACGACATCGAGCTGCACAACATGGACACCGTCGACCTGACCGGTCTGTACAACGACGAGCTGGCGGCTGAGGCAGGAGCCCAGCGGCGTGCGAGCTGACCTGCGGCAACTGCTAACCTGATCGTCGGCCCGCGAGGGTCCATCCCGATTCGGGGCTGTGGCGCAGTCCGGTAGCGCACCTCGTTCGCATCGAGGGGGTCAGGGGTTCGAATCCCCTCAGCTCCACCCATTTAGGCCAGTATTTCTGGGCCCTCTAGCGGCGCCCTGGCGCCAGGCTTGACCCTCATTTGACCCCGAGGTGCTGAAAGCGGCTGTGGCAGAAATCCCCGGAAAACAAGGGATTTCACGCACCTGCCTCCTGATCGTTAAATCGCCGATAGGGGGAGTCGTTCGAAACTGACGCCCATGCCGGCACGTCGGCCTACGCGACCCATTGGTCTGGCTCAGCTGTTCATGTGTTCCGAGACGGTCCAGAGTTGGTCGGCGGAGTCGGGGTCCAGGGCGTAGCGGGCGACGCCGGCGGCGTCGGTGCCGGCGGCCGTGGGGTCGTCTGGATCTGTTTCTTGGCAGTTCTCGAAGTAGCGGCCGACGACGCCGTCGAGCAGCGGTGAGGTGGCGACATAGACGCTCGTGGCCGCACCCTGGGCCAGGGTCTTGAAGGTGTAGCGGCCCGATGTACGCAGCTGGTCGAGCACGGCCGGGTCAACGTGGCGGGCCAACCGCGAATCGGCGATGGCCCCGGGGTGCAGCGCGTTGACCTCGATCCCGGCATCGGCCCAGCGGCGAGCCGCAGCCACCGCGAACAGCACGTTGGCCGTCTTGGATTGGGCGTAGGCGCGTGCAGGGTCGTAGGCGCGATGGGCGAAGTCGATGTCGTCGAAGACCACCGGCGAGTTCAGGTGCGCCCGCGAGCTGACCGACACCACCCGCGCTCCTCCTGCGGCGCGCAGCGCGGGCAGCAGGCCGAGGGCGAGGCGGAAGTGGCCGAGGTGATTGGTGGCGAACTGGAGTTCGTGCCCCTCGGGGCTGAGCCGAAGTTCGGGGATGGCCATGACGCCGGCGTTGTTGATCAGGATGTGCAGCGGGCCGGAGTAGTCCTCGACCAGGCGGTCGATCGAGGCGCGGTCGAGCAGGTCCAGCTGCGCCACCGTGACCGCCTGGTTGCCGGTGCTGGTGCGGATGTCGGCGGCGACGCGCTCGGCCGCAGCCAGGTCGCGTGCGGCGATGAGCGTGTCGGCGCCGGCTGAGGCCAGCGCGCGGGCGGTCTCCACGCCGATACCGCTCGCAGCGCCGGTGACCAGCGCGCGACGGCCATGCAGGTCGATGCCGGAGATGACATTGGCGGCGGTGGAAGAGAAGTCGAACGGTGACGTGGTGCGGGTGGTGGTCATACGGTGTCCTTCGGGTTGATGCGGCGGATGAGAGGGCCGAGTTCCTCAGCGACGTCGGCGGCCTTGTCCAGGTCGCCGACTTCGCGGGCGCTCCAGTACTGAACCT
>JAVHVL010000129.1:0-10046 GCA_032160565.1 Pseudonocardiales bacterium
AACGCCTCTTCGAGCGGCTCGCCCGGACCGGGCAGGACCGGGCGGTACACGGGGTCGGGATAGAAGCGGCGGCGGAGCGACGGGTCCCGGATCAGCGCCGTGTTGAAGCCGGTGTCGAGCAGCAGCCAGCCGCCGTCCACGCGCAGCAACACGCCGGGCACCGGCTCCACCATCCGCTCCTCGGGAGGAGCGCCGAACACCGACACGGACTTCGGCAGGTCCTCCCAACCCAGGGTCAGGAGGACGATCTCGCGGACCCCGACCATCAGGCGCCCAGCCCGCTGAAGATCAGCGTCGTCGGCGCCGCGACGTTGTGCGACTGCTCGACGCCCGTCAACCACTTCTGGGTCACCATGAAGTCATTGCGATAGGCCACGTTCAGCCAGCAGCCCGTGGCCATGGCGGCGTCGCCGATCTTCGTGTACGTCGTCTCGTCACCGGTCTTCAGCACGCCGGGGAGCAGGTCGCTGACCGACGGGCTCGAGCAGTGCAGGTAGTTCAGGCCGCCGTCCTTGTCGTAGAGGATGTGCGACCAGGTATAGGGGTTCGCCGCATCCGGCCACATCTCGGTGAACAGCACGTCGGGCGCGCCCTTCACGTCGCTGACCCAGCCGAACACCTGCGAGGTCGGGTAACCCTGCACCTTGACGTTCAGCCCGTACGCCTGCATGTCCGCCGCGACGATGTTGGCCATCTGCTGGTCGTCCGGCTGGCTGGTGTCGTAGCCGAACGTCAGCGACTTCGACGAGGCAGGCAATGTCTTCGCCAGCGCCTGCAGCTTGGACGGGTCGTACGGCACCTTCTGGGTGTCGGTCACCTTGAGCATGCCCGGTCCGTACGTGCCGGTTGCGATGGTCCCGCGGCCGTTGAACACCTGGTTGGCCAGCGTCTTGATGTTGATGGCCTGCTGCAGCGCGACCCGCGTCGCCGTGTCCTTCAGCGCGGTCGTGTTCGGGTTCAGGTAGACCTGGCTGGTCTCGAACGTCGGCAGCGAGTAGTGCGAGCTCGTGGAGCTGTTCAGGTACGACTTCACCGCCGGGGCGTTGAGATCGTGCATGATCGCGGCGAGCTGCCCCTTGTCGAACTCGAGCTCCTCCGTGGACAGGTCGGTGACAACGGGCAGGTCGATCTCCGTGAAGTACGGCGCCGTACCCCACCACTTCGGGTACGCCTTCAGCGCGTAGTGCTGGCCCACGCGGGCGTCGGTGAGCGTGTACGCGCCGGTGCCGAGATCGTGCGTGCTCAGGTACTTCTGCGCGTGGTCCGAGCCGCCGTATTGCTTCAGCCCGGTCGGGCTCATCATCTTCGGCCCGTACGGCGCCGCGAGATAGTCGAGGAACGCGGAGTTGGGCCCCTTGAGCGTGATGACGACCTGGTACGGGCTCGGTGTCTTCACGCTGGCGACGTCGGACACCATGTAGGCCGGCCCCTGATTGACCGCGGCGCGCCGCGCGAAGGAAGGCTCGACAGCCGCCGACGTGAACGGCGTGCCGTCGTGGAAGGTGACGCCCTTGCGCAGCGTGAGCGTGTAGGTCTTCTTGTCCGGCGAGACGGTCCATGCCGTGGCCAGCGAACCGACGATCGTCGGCGTGGCGGTGCCGAGCTGGTACGTCAGCAGCCCCTCGTAGGTGTTGAGGGTGAGGGCGAGACCCTGGCCGGCGTAGTAGACGTCCGGGTCCGGCGGTTGCCCCGGGTCCTGCAGGAAGGACAGCCGCAGCACGTGGTCGGTCGGCTTGTTGCTGCTCACCGCCGCCCCGCCACCGCTGCTGCTGCTGCAGGCCGACAGCACGGCCAGCCCGGCAAGGCACACCGCGGTCGCCACGCTGCGCACCGCACGGGGAGCGAGCTTCCGGACTGCTCGGCGGGCGATCATGCCGACGCTCCGACGAGCGCGCCGCTCAGCGCGCGGATGCCCGCGAGCACATCGTCGGCGGTGCGCCGCGCGCCCGCCTGCAGGTACTCCATCGCGTTCAGCGCGGCGTCGTGCGCCGCCCTGCTCGAACCGCCCACGCAGTCCTCGATGACCCGCGCGTAGAAGTCGCGCTGGTGCGCGTCGGCGAACGTGTACTGCACGCAGACGTCGGTGAGGCCGCCGACCAGGATCAGCGTCTGCACGCCGAGGCTGCGCAGCAGCAGTTCGAACTCCGTGCCGATGAACCCGGAGTACCGCCGCTTGACGATGTGGAACTCCCGCCCGTCGTCCGGCAGCGGTTGCAGTGTGGGCCACAGTTCGGTGGCCGCGTCACCTTCGAGGCAGTGCACCGTCTCGGCGCCGTCGAGCTCCCGTCCGAAGTCGACGCCGCTGCGGCGGTGCACCTCCTGGAAGAAGATCACCGGCAGCTGCGCATCGCGGGCCGCCGCGAGCAGCGTCTCGACACGCGCGATGCGCTCCGGCGCGCCATCCATCTGCGGGATGCCGACGGTGTCGTACGGCAGGTCCGTTCCGCGCTGGATGTCCACGACGATCAGGGCAGGCTTTCCTACGAACATCGGTTGTTGCGGCATCTTCTCTCCTTGGGGGTGATCGACGTCAGACATCGATGCGCGGATCCGCGACGGACTGCAGCACGTCGACGATCGTGTTGATGAGCACGTACCCGACGCCAAGCAGGAGCGTGACGCCGGCGATCGCCGGGAAGTCGTCGACGGGCAGGCTCTGCGCGGTGTACTGCCCGAGCCCCGGCCAGGCGAAGATCGACTCGACGACGAGGACTCCCGCGAACATCAGCCCGACCTGCAGGCCGGTCATCGACAGCGCCGGCCCGGCGGAGTTCCGCAGCACGTGCTTGCCCAGCACGCGGATCTCGCGCAGCCCCTTCGCTCGCGCGGTGCGCGTGTAGTCCTGCTCGACGGTGGTGAGCAGGCTGGAGCGCAGCACCCGCCCGACCGAGACCGCGGGGCCGATCGCCACGGCGAGCCCCGGCAGCAGGAGATGCTTGAGCGCATCGCCAAAGAGCCCGACGTTGCCGTGCAGCAACGCGTCGACGGTCAGCAGGTGCGTGGGGCCGCCGTCGGGCGCGGTGCCCGATGCGCGGCCCGTCGCGGGCAGCACGCCGAGGTACTTGTAGAAGACGATGATGCCGCCGATAGCGAGGAAGAACGCCGGCGTGGAACCGCCGACGAGCAGGATGAACCGGAAGATCCCCGCCCCCGGCCAGCGCAGCGTGGTGGCAACCGCGAGCAGCCCCGCCAGCACGAGCGCGAGGAGCAGTCCGAACACGGCCAGCTCGAGAGTGGCCGGAAGGAACGTGCCGAGGTCGCTGGAGACCGGCCGGCGGGTGCGGTACGAGACCCCGAAGTCGCCATGCAGGACGCCGGTGAGGTAGTTCCAGAACTGGGTCAGCAGCGGTTTGTCGAGCCCGAGCTTGTGCCGCTCCGTCGCAATGGCCTGCGGCGACGCGCCGGGGCCGAGCATGGTGTGCACCGGGTCGGACTTCGAGATCCGCTGCAGGCCGAACAGCGCGGCGGTGAGCGCGACGAGGATGACGAACGCAGCAACGACTCGCTTGGCAATCAGGGCGATCAAGGGGTGGCCTCCGTCACCGGTTGGAGATCAGGTTGCGAATGCCGTCGCCGGCGATGTTGGCGGCCAGCGCGAGCAGGGCGACGGCGATGCCCGGCATCACCGGGATCCACCAGTCGTAGAGCAGGTAGCTCAGGTTGCGCGCGGTGTCGGCGCCGAGCTCCGGGGCCGGCGCCGACTGCCCGAGCCCGAGGAACGACAGCCCGGCGAGGGTGAGGATCAGGTTGCCCACGTCGAGGCTCGCGGTGACGAGCGTGGCCGGGACGGCGCCCGGCAGCAGGTGCCGGGTGGCGATCCGCCACCTGCCGCTGCCCGCGAGCCGGGCCGCTTCGACGTGCGGCCGGGCGGCGAGGGTACGTACCTCCCCGCGCACGATTCGCGCGTAGAACGGCCACCACACGATCGACACGGCCAGCAGGGTGTGCCACAGGCTGGGGCCCAGTGCGGCAACCACGGCGATGGCGACGATCGGGGCCGGCAGCGCCAGGAAGCCGTCGGTGATGCGCATGAGCAGGTTGTCCACCCAGCCACCCAGCGTGCCGGCGACGAGGCCGATCACCCCGCCGATGAGCACGCCGAGTGCGACGACGCCGAGCGCGGCGAACCAGGACGCCCGAATGCCGTAGAGCACGCGGCTGAGCACGTCGCGCCCCACGCTGTCGGTGCCGAGCAGCATGCCGCCGTGGAACGGCTGCGTCTCCGGGATGCCGATCGGCGCGAGCGGATCGTGCGGGGCGATCAGCGGCGCGGCGAGTGCGACGACGGTGACGAGGACGAGCAGGCTGGCGGCGGCGAGGTCGACGCGGCTCCGGCTGCCGCGCCTGGTGGCCGGACGGGCCTGGCCGACCCGCAGGCTGACCGTCGGCTGGAACGCTTCGGCGACAGCCATCAGGACGCCTTCCCGACTCGGATGCACGCCACGCGGTGCGCGCGGTCGACGCCGGCGCGCTCGGCCCTCTGCACCCCTTCGAGGGGCACTCGCAGGTCGGGGCTCGCGCAGGTGTCGATCGCCTTGGGGCAGCGGGGGTGGAACTCGCATCCCGACGGCGGCGCGAGGGGGCTCGCCGGCTCGCCGGCCAGCGCCGGGAGCTCGACGCCGAAGCCGGGGACGGCCGAGATCAGCGCCTGTGTGTAGGGGTGCTGCGGCGAGCGGATCAGCTGTTCGGCGTCGCCGACCTCGACGATCTTGCCGAGATACATGACGGCGATCCGGTCGGCGACGATGCGCGCCACGGACAGGTCGTGCGTCACGAACAGGACGGCCATGCCGAGCTCGCCGCGCAGGTCACGGATGAGGTTCAGGACCGACGCGGCGAGCGAGACGTCCAGCGCGCTGGTCGGCTCGTCGCACAGCAGCACCTCGGGCGGCACGACGGTGGCGCGGGCGAGCGCCACCCGCTGCCGCTGACCACCGGAGAGCTCTGCGGCGCGTGCGTCCGCGATGGCCTCGGGGAGCCCTACCTTGGCCAGCGCGGCGAACACCCGCTCGCGGCGCTGCCGACGGGTGAGCTTCTCGTGGCGCAGCCGCTCGCCGATCAACGAGCCGACCGACAGCCACGGCGTGAGCGACGCGCCCGCGTCCTGGAACACCATCTGCGGCCGGGCGCCCGGGCCGAGGCTTACGTCGCCCTCCTCGGCGTGCTCCAGCCCGGCGATGATCCGCAGGAACGTCGACTTGCCGGAGCCGCTCTCGCCGACCAGGGCCACCGACTCGCCCTCCGCGATGTCCAGGGACACCGAGCGCAGCGCGGCCAGCCGCCCCCGCCCGCCGAAGCCTCGACCGGTCTTGACGCGGAAGACCTTCTCGACGCGACGGGTGCTGACGGCATGCGGCTGGCCGTCGCTCGCCGGCGGTGCCGCCCCGTCCGCCGATGCCGGCGGTGTCGCCGGTATCGGCGATGCCTCGGTCGCGGCAGCGAAGCCACGCACGTCCGGCCAGCTCGCGAAGCAGGCGCGCAGATGCCCGGCGGCCGGCCCGACCTGCTGCAGCTCGGGCAGCTCGTCGCGGCAGGTATCGGTGGCCATGGCGCAGCGCAAGGCGTATGCGCACCCCGCGGGCATCGCCGCCGGGTCGGGCGCGTTGCCGGCGACGGTCGTGATCGCTCGGGTGCGATCGGTGGTCAGCGACAGCCGCGAGCGCATCAGCCCGACCGTGTACGGATGAGCCGATTCGCTCAGCACCGTCTGGGTGCTCCCGATCTCGGCCAGCCGCCCGGCGTACATCACCGCGACGCGGTCGGCGACGTGCGCGGCGACGCCGAGGTCGTGGGTGATCATGAGCACGCTGCAGCCCAACTCGTCGCACAGCGTGCGCAGCAGCCCGAGCACCTGGGCCTGCACGGTCACGTCGAGCGCCGTCGTGGGCTCGTCGGCGATCACCAGCGCGGGATTGCCCGCCACCGCCATCGCGATCATCACCCGCTGCCGCAGCCCGCCGGACAGCTCGTGCGGGAAGGAGCTCATCCGGCGCTTGGCGTCGGGGATCCCCACCAGGTCGAGCAGGCGCAGCGCCTCCTCCGGCGAACCGGCCGCCTCTCGGACCTGCTGGCCGACCCGCATCGTCGGGTTCAGCGACGTCATCGGATCCTGGAACACCGCGCCCATGTGCTCGCGTCGGGTGATGCGCCGCGTCTCGCCGCTGCTGGCGAGCATGTCGGTGCCGGCGACCTCGAGGCGGCCACTGGTCCTGGGTTCCGAACCGCGTGGCAGCAGCCCGAGCATCGCCAGGCTCAGCACGCTCTTGCCCGAGCCGGACTCGCCCACCAGGCCGAGCACCTCGCCCTTGCGCACCTGCAGGTCGACGCCGCGGAGCACGTCGAAGCGGCGGCCGTTGCGGCTCAGCGAGACGACGAGATCCTGCGCCTCGGCGACGATCTGCTCAGCGTCGGTGACCGGTGCTGTCGCGTGCAGCGCGGTCGATGGCGCCGTCACGCAGTGACACCCACTCGACCCGGGGATACCGTCCGCGCGGTCTGCTGAATGGTGATCATGTGTCCTCCACGAGCTTGGGTCGGCAGCCAGGAGCAGCCGACTACGGCTTCTCCCGGGCTTTTGTCCCGCCGTGGAACGGAGTGATCAACCCCGCCTGTGTCTCTCGGACCAGACCCGCCGCCCAGTGCGCTGAGCGGCAGCGGAACCCTAGACACGCCTCACCTGGATGAGTCCAGACAAGAAAACCGTGCGTGCGTGTCCCGGGCTTTCCCGTTGCGTATCGGCTGTGTGAACACTGTCGATCACCGCTCGAGCCAGGTGCGGCCTGCCGGCTAGAGGTTCAGCAGGTAGCGCGACCGCTCCCACGCGGTGACCTCGGCGTGGTAGGCGTCCCACTCCGCGTGCTTCATCTCCACGTAGTCGGTGACGAACTGGGGTGCGAACACCTCATGCACGAGGGGGTCCTCCTCGAACGCGTCCACCGCCTCGAGCAGAGTGCGGGGGAGCCGGACCGCGCCGGGCGGTGGCGTCGTCCAGTCGTAGGTCTGCGACGTGACGGGGTCACCGGGTTCGAGCGCCTGCTCGATGCCCTCCAGGCCGGCGGCGACGATCAGCGCCGTCGCCAGATAGGTGTTTGCCGCCGAATCCACCGCGCGGTTCTCGATGGCGGGGCGGTTGCGCGGCAGGCGGATCATGCACGAGCGGTTGTTGTCGCCGTAGGCCGCCCACTGCGGCGCCCACGAGATCTCGCCGCCGGCCAGCCGGGAGGTCAGCCGCTTGTAGGAGTTCACCGTCGGGGTCGCTACCGCCGCGATCGACCTGGCGTGCCGCAGCACGCCGGCCACGAACGCGTAGGTCAGCTTGCTCCAGCCGAGGCCCGACGCGTCCTCCCTGTCGCGGAACAGGTTCTGCCCGCTATCGAGATCGGCGAGGCTCATGTTGAAGTGGTGCCCTGAGCCCCAGCTGCCGGTGTACGGCTTGGGCATGAACGTCGCGAGCAGGCCGCAGTCCTTCGCCACCTGCCGCGTCATCACGCGGAACAGGCTGATCCGGTCTGCCATCCGGAGGGCCGGGGCGTAGCTGAAGTCGAACTCGAACTGGGCGTCGCCACCTTCGTGATCGAAGCTGAACAGGCCGAAGTCCAGCTGCTGCATGCAGTCGGCCATGCGGTCGAGGAACGGCATTGCGTCCAGCGTGCTCTCGGTGTCGTACGCCGGTGTGGGCGACAGCTGGCCGCTTCGGCTCATCGGCTGCAGGTAGCCGTCCGGGCGGCCGGCGGGCGCCGGCCCGTCGACGGATTCGGGGCGGAAGACGTAGAACTCCGTCTCGACGCCGAGGTTCACCGTGTAACCCATCGCTTCGGCCCGCGCGAGCTGCTTCTTCAACGTCGAGCGCGGGCACAGCGCGAACGGCTCGCGGCCACCGAAGGACAGGTCCGCCGCCATCCAGGCGAAGCGCGGGTCCCAGGGCAGCACCTGCAGGGTGCCGATGTCCGGCAGCGCCACGCACTCGTCCTCGTGCGGCGTCATCGCACCGAGATCACCCATGCCACGCGGGGTGTATCGCTCCGACCCGGCAAGCAGCGCGGGCAGGTGATCGATCGGCACCATCTTCGACTTGCTGCGGCCCTGCACGTCGATCCAGCCGCCCATCGCGTACTTCACGCCGCGCTGGGCGAGCTCGGCCGCGAGCTCGGCGTGGTCCTCGGTCGGGGTGGTGACGGTGTCCATGGCGCTCTCCTGGTGTGGGTTCAGAACGGGAACGACGGGGGCGCGGGTGCGCCGAGCGGCGGTTCTTCGGTGCGGCCGCGGCGGACCCGCTCGGCAAGTACGCCGGTGACGGAGACGAGGAGCTTCTCGCCGAGTTCGGCGGTGGCCTCCGACGGCCGCCCCGTCACACCGTTCCCGGACAGCGCGGGCGCGGTGTAGCGGAACACCAGCGACTGGGTCCGGTCCGGGTCGTCGGCGGTGGCGAGCCGGTCCTGGTGCACGAGGTGCGGCGCGATGGCCAGCATCAGCGCCGTCTCGGCGCGGTTGGCGTGGATGTCGCTACCGTCCGCCGTCACCTCCGCCGTCACCGCCGGGTCGATCGCCCACCAGTCCACGACGCCGACGCGCAGCTGCGGGGCCGTCAGCCGGATCGTGTCCGTCGCGACGCCGAGGCTGGCGCTGTTACCGAGGTGGGCGTTGACGAACAGCAGCCGGCGCAGGCCGGACATGGCCGCCCAACGCGCGTACGTGTGCACCAGCCCGACCAGCAGATCGGGGCTCAGCGACAGCGTGCCGGGCAGCACCGTGCCGTGGCCGTAGCTGACGCCGAGCGAGATCGGCGGCAACACGATTGCGTCGGCCAGCGCACCGGCCCGCTCACACAGTGCGGTAGCGACGATGGTGTCCGTGCCCGTCGGCAGGTGCGGGCCGTGCTGCTCGATCGCCCCGACCGGGACCAGGCCGACCTCGTGGCCGACCTCGTGGCCGGCGTCGGTCCGGTCCAGCGCCGCACGCACCTCCGGATGCGCCAGCTCCGACCAGAGCGTCACGTGTTCGCCCGCTGACGCGCTTCCTGGCCGAAGCTGGACAGGCCGAGTGCGCCGTCAGGAAGCTGCAGCTTGCCCTCGGCGATACGGCGCTTCAGGTAGGCGAAGCTCTGCGCGGTCTGGGCGAACAGGTGCTCGCCGGCGATCAAGGACGGCCGCGCCGGCCGGCCATCGCGCACGAACTCGGGCAGCGGCGCGATCCGGGTGTCGTAGTCGACGCAGAAGAACAGCGGGAAGGAGTAGCGCTCCTCGCGCACCTTGCGGACGCGGTGGGTAGTGGCGACGAACTCGCCGTTCGTCCACGTCTCCAGCATGTCGCCGATGTTGATCACGAAGGCGTCGGGCAGCGGCGGGACGTCGATCCACTCACCGGCGCCGTTCAGCACCTCGAGACCCGGGGCGGTCGGTCTGAGCAGCGTGAAGCACTCGTAGTCGGTGTGTGCGCCGATCCCCACGGAGTCCTGCGCGTCGGCGTCGTACGGGTAGTGGATCAGGCGGAGCTGGCTCGGCGCCTTCGTGACCACGTGGCCGAACGTCTCGGGGGCCTGGCCGAGGGTGAGCGCGAAGCAGGACAGCAACTGCCGGCCGAGGTCGAGCACCGCGTGGTAGTACGCGGTCACGGCCGTGGCGAACCCGGGCAGCTCGGGCCACTGGTTCGGGCCGAGCAGCGGGTTGCCGGCGAGGTAGTCCGGATCGTCCGCCGGCAGCTCCAGCCCGGTGTCGAAAGCTTCCTTGCGGTCGACGGTGCCGCCGCTGAACACCTCTTCGCCCTCAGGGACGTAGCCGCGGTGGCAGGTGGAGTTGCCGATGTAGTAGCCCATCTTCTCCTCGTGCGGGAGGGCGAAGAAGTCGGTGGTCACCGCGAGCAGGCGATCGAACAGCCGCGCGGACACGTTGGTGCCGGCGACGTAGAAGAAGCCGACGTCGCGCGCCGCGGCGCCGAGCTGGTCGACGAGACGCCCCCTGGCGTCGGCATCCGCCGTGCGCAGCGCCGACACGTCGATGACCGGCACCTCCGTGAACGAGCTGAGCGTGCTCACCGGACCGCCTCCCCTT
>JAVHVL010000164.1:0-3805 GCA_032160565.1 Pseudonocardiales bacterium
TGACCCGGCTCGCGGCGCTGCCACAGCCGTTCACGGCGAGCGAGGCGCGGCAGGCACTCGGCACCACGCGACGTGTCGCGATCCCGCTGCTCGAGCACCTCGACGCTCAGGGCCGCACCGAACGCATCGACACGACCTCACGCCGGGTGACCGCTCCGGCAGAGCACCGCTAAGAGATCAGCCGCCGATCGGCTTCTCGAACGTCGGACCCTCGTCGACGACCTGGCCCCGGCGCCGGTACTCGGCGACGTATTCGATCAGGGCCGGCCCGCGGGGCCGGCGCCCCGGCTGGATGTCGCAGGTCGCGGCCTTCGACTCCTGGATATGCACGTTGGGATCGAGCACGACCGCGATCAACTCGTTGGCCGCGTCGCCGGTGACCAGTCCGTTGGGTCCCCAGTGGTAGGGCAGGCCGATCTGGTGCACGGTCCGGCCCTGCACGGTCAGTGGCGTCATCCGGTCGGTCACCAGGACCCGGGCCTCGATGGCCGTGCGGGCGGTGACGATCGTGGCCCAGCCCAGGTGCTGCAGGCCCCGTTCCTGGGCGAGCTCCGGGCTGATCTCGCAGAACATCTCGGGCTGCAGTTCGGACAGGTAGGGCAGGAATCGGCTCATCCCGCCGGCTGTGTGGTGCTCGGTGAGCCGGTAGGTGGTGAACACGAACGGATACACGTCGCTGCCGGGTTCGCTGCCCGCCGGGTTGTACTGGTTGTCCTTGCGCGGGTACTGCTCGCGGACCGGGTTGGCGCGCTGGCCGTAGAGCCCATTGTCGAACGGCGATTCGTGCGGTTCGTAGTGTGTCGGCAGCGGGCCGTCGATGAGCCCAGTCGGCGCAAACAGCCACGCCTTGCCGTCGGCCTGCATGATGAACGGGTCGGTGCCCGAGAGGGCGTCCTGGGCCTTGGCGCCGTCCGGTGGTTGATAGTCCGGGCGTTTGTGCGACTCGAAGTCCGGGACGTCGTGCCCGGTCCACTTGCCGGACTCCTCGTCCCACCAGACGTAGGCCTTGCGCTCGCTCCACGGACGACCGTCAGGGTCGGCGGACGCGCGGTTGTAGAGGATGCGGCGGTTCGCCGGCCACGCCCAGGCCCACTCGGCAGCCACCCAGTCCTGTTCACTGCCGGGCTTGCGCCGCGCCGCATGGTTGATGTCGTCGGCATACACGCCGCAGTAGATCCAGCAGCCGGACGAGGTGCTTCCGTCGTCTTTCAGTTCGGTGTAGGCCGACAACGGGCTGCCGTCGGATCTAGTCCCGCTGATCTCGGCGAGCACCGCCTCGGCGCTCGGCTCGTCCAGCGGTCCTTCGGTCGGGTAGTCCCACGTCAGGTCGAGCAGCGGACGGTCGCGCGGGTCAGTCGAGTTCGCGAGCTTCTGGCGGATGATCCGGCCGAGGTGGAAGTAGAACCACAGGTCGCTGCGGGCGTCACCTACCGGTTCGACCGCCTGATGGTGCCACTGCAGCAGGCGCTGGGTGTTGGTGAAGCTGCCGTTCTTCTCGGTGTGGGCCGCGGCCGGCAGGAAGAACACCTCGGTGCCGATGTCCTCGGTGCGCAGCTCACCGGTTTCGATCTCGGGCCCGTCCTTCCACCATGTCGCGCTTTCGATCATGACGAGGTCTCGGACGACCAGCCAGTCGAGGTTCGCCATGCCGAGGCGCTGCATCTTGGCGTTGATGGACCCCACCGCCGGGTTTTCGCCCACGAGGAAGTAGCCGCCGCCCCCCTCGTCGATCTGGCGCATGACGGTCGAGTACGTGCCATGGTTTCCGGTCAGCCGGGGCAGGTAGCCGAATCGGTAATCGTTCTCGGCGGTCGCCGCATCGCCCCAGTAGGCCTTGAGCAGGCTCACCGTGTAGGCGCGCATGTTCCCCCAGAAGCCCTTCAAGGCCTCGTCCCTGCCGACGAAGTCGTCGAGGCTCTCGTGCTCGTGGGCGTGCGGCATCGGGATGTAACCCGGCAACAGGTTGAAGAGTGTCGGGATGTCGGTCGACCCCTGAATGGACGTGTGGCCGCGCAGCGCGAGGATCCCGCCGCCTGGGCGGCCGATGTTGCCGAGCAGGGTCTGCAGCACAGCTGCGGTGCGGATGTATTGCGCGCCCACCGTGTGCTGCGTCCACCCCACGGCATAGGCAAATGCGCTGGTGCGTTCGCGCCCGGAATTGGCGACCAGTGCCTCGGCGACCTTGCGGAAAAGCTCGGGAGGAATCCCGCAGATGTCGGCCACGACGTCGGGTGTGTACCGCACGTAGTGTCGTTTCAGTTGCTGGTACACGCAGCGCGGATGCTGCAGCGTGGGATCGCGTTCCGGCTGGCCGTGGAAGGAAGGGCCCCCACTGCCGTGCGACTCACCGCGGGCGGATTCCTTGACGGTGCCGCGTTCGGCAGCGGTGGGCTCGTTCTGCGGGTCGTCGGCAGATGCCGAGCTGACTTCGGTGCCTTCGTACTGCCAGCTCGTCGGGTCGTAGTGGCCGGTCTCCGGGTCGAACCCGGAGAACAGCCCGTCGAGGTCCTCGGTGTCGCGGAAGTCCTCGCGCAGGATCACCGGCGCGTTCGTGTACGCGATCACGTACTCGCGGAAGTCGTGCTCACCCGTGAGGACGTAGTTGATCAGCCCGCCGAGGAACGCGATGTCGCTGCCCGCGCGGATCGGCACGTGGAGGTCGGCGACGGCCGACGTCCGGGTGAATCGCGGGTCGACGTGGATGATCGTCGCCCCGCGGGCCTTCGCCTCCATGACCCACTGGAACCCGACCGGATGGCACTCGGCCATGTTCGAACCCTCGATCACGATGCAATCGGAGTTCTGCAGGTCCTGCTGGAAGGTCGTGGCGCCGCCGCGGCCGAACGAGGCCCCCAGACCGGGGACGGTGGAGGAGTGTCAAATTCGGGCCTGGTTCTCGATCTGTATCGCACCCATCGCCGTGTAGAGCTTCTTCATGAGGTAGTTCTCCTCGTTGTCGAGGGTCGCTCCTCCGAGGCTGGCGATGCCCATGGTGCGGTTGACGCGCTTGCCGTTCACCTCCTCCTGCCAGAAGTCGCGGCGCGACTTGATCACCCGCTCGGCGATCATGTCCATCGCGGTGTCGAGGTCGAGGTCTTCCCAGTCGGTGCCGTAGGGGCGCCGGTACCGGATCGTGTACTCGCGCGCCGGGCCGGTGGTCAGCTGGAGGCTCGCGGCACCCTTCGGGCACAGCCGCCCCCGGCTGATCGGGGACGCCGGGTCGCCCTCGATCTGCACGACCTTCTCGTCCTTCACGAACACCCGCTGGCCGCAACCAACCGCGCAGTACGGGCAGACGCTGCCGACGACGCGGTCGGCCGTCTCGGTGCGCGCGTGGAATGTCGCGGACGTCTTCGGTGAGTGCACGGCGGCGCCCCGGCCGAGTCGATCGCCGCCCAGGGCCTGGCGGATCACCGGCCACTGCATGGGAAGACGCTTCGAGCTCAACGACACTCCTCGATCGGTCCTGGCAACGAGTCGTGCTCCCCAGTCTTGCAAGCGGGCACCCGGCCGTCCAGAGTGGAGAGGCAGGCATGAGCACGGTCCGGACGAGCGCGGAACGGGTAGGTCATCGCCATGGCGCACAGGTTGTTCGGCCCTGAACCGAATGTCGCGGCAGACGCCGGCTGGACGGACGGCAAGCCGCGGATGGGCTTCTTCACCGACACGTCGGTGTGTATCGGCTGCAAGGCGTGCGAGGTCGCGTGCAAGGAGTGGAACGCCATCCCGGACGACGGCTTCAACCTGCTCGGCTCGTCCTACGACAACACCGGCGAGCTGGGCGGGAGCACGTGGCGGCACGTCG
>JAVHVL010000300.1:0-6379 GCA_032160565.1 Pseudonocardiales bacterium
CCCGGGCGGACTCGCACGCGTTCCGCGCCGTCGTCGACGCGATCGTGGTGGGCAGTGGCACCGTCCTGGCTGACGATCCGCAGCTCACGGTGCGTGATCTGGACGACAACCTGGCCGAACATCAGCCGCTGCGCGTGGTGCTCGACCGCCGGCACCGCACGCCCCAGCACGCGCGCGTGCTCGACGGCGCCGCCGAGACGCTCGTCCTCGACACCGCCGTCCCGAGGTTCGCCCTGAAAGCGTTGTACGACAGGGGAATCCGGCACGTACTGCTCGAAGGCGGCCCCACTCTCGCCGGCGCGTTCGTCGAGGCCCGCTGCGTCGACGAGGTGATCGCCTACCTCGCGCCCAAGCTCCTGGGTAGCGGCCCGGCCGCGCTGGGCGATGCGGGCATCGGCTCGATCAACGAGGCCGTCACACTGGACGTCGACACGGTCACCAGGGTGGGCGACGACGTGAAGATCGTCGCGCGACCGCTCTGGCCGGAAGGGGAGTAACCGGGTGTTCACCGGCATCATCGAAGAGATCGGCGAGATCCTCGGCATCGAGGCGCACGGCGACTCGGCCGTGCTCACATTGCGCGCCGCAAAGGTCGCCGACGGCATCGCCCACGGCGCATCCATCGCCGTGAACGGCGTGTGCCTGACCGTCACCGGCGCTGACGGGGCCAGCCAGCTGAGCTTCGACGTCATGGCCGAGACGCTCAAGCGGTCCGTGATCGGCACCCTGAAGCCCGGTGACAAGGTGAACCTCGAACGCGCCGTGCGGGTGGACTCGCGCCTCGACGGCCACGTGGTGCAGGGGCACGTCGACGGCACCGGCGTGATCGTGTCGCGCACCCCCGGCGACGCGTGGGACGCGGTGCGGTTCGGGCTGCCTCAGGAGCTCGCCCGCTACGTCGCGGAGAAGGGCTCGATCGCCGTGGACGGGGTGTCGCTCACCGTCACCGCCGTCGGCGCCGACTGGTTCGAGGTGGGGCTGATCCCCGAGACCCTGCGCGCGACGGTCCTCGGCACGAAGCAGCCGGGTGACCCGGTGAACCTCGAGGTGGATGTGCTCGCCAAGTACGTCGCCCGGCTCCTGGAGTCCGCACAGTGACGCTCCGACTCGATCCCGTCGAACGCGCCGTCGCCGACATCAAGGCGGGCAAGGCCGTCGTCGTGATCGACGACGAGGACCGCGAGAACGAGGGTGACCTGATCTTCGCGGCGGAGCTCGCGACACCCGAGCTCGTCGCCTTCATGGTGCGCTACACCTCCGGCTACGTCTGCGTCCCGATCACGGAGGAGGAGGCCGAGCGGCTGGACCTGCCGCCGATGTTCCGCGTCAACCAGGACCGGCGCGGCACGGCGTACACCGTCACCGTCGACGCGCGCGAGGGCGTCACCACCGGCATCTCGGCAAGCGACCGGGCGCACACGATCCGCATGCTCGCCGACCCCAAGTCCACCGCCGCCGACTTCTCCCGCCCGGGCCACGTCGTCCCGCTGCGCGCAAAGGACGGCGGCGTCCTGCGCCGCCCGGGGCACACCGAGGCGGCTGTCGATCTGGCCGTGCTCGCCGGGCTGCAGCCGGCCGGAGTGCTCTGCGAGATCGTCAGCGAGAAGGACCCGGCGGGGATGGCGCGCGCCGAGGAGCTGCGCGTGTTCGCCGACGAGCACGGGCTGGCGCTGATCTCGATCGCCGACCTGATCGGCCACCGCCGCCGCTTCGAGAAGCTCGTCGAGCGGGTCGCGTCCGCGCGGGTGCCGCTGCGCTACGGCGAGTTCACCGCGGTCGGCTATTCCTCCAGCTACGACGACCGCGAGCATGTCGCGTTCGTGTTCGGCGAGATCGCCGACGGCCATGACGTCCTCGTCCGGGTGCACTCCGAGTGCCTCACCGGTGACGTGTTCGGCTCGCTGCGCTGCGACTGCGGACCGCAGCTGGACGCCGCACTCGCCGCGGTTGCGCGCGAGGGCCGTGGCGTCGTGCTCTACATCCGCGGCCACGAGGGGCGGGGGATCGGGCTGCTGCACAAGCTGCAGGCCTACCAGCTGCAGGACGCCGGGTCGGACACCCTCGACGCCAACCTCGAACTGGGGCTGCCCGCCGATGCGCGTGATTACGGCACCGGAGCCCAGATCCTCGTCGACCTCGGGATCCACTCCATGCGGCTGCTGAGCAACAACCCCGCCAAGCGCGCCGGCCTGGAGGGCTACGGACTCCGCGTTTCGGGCCGGGTACCGCTGCCGGTCTACTCCAATCCGGAGAACCTGCGCTACCTGGAGACCAAGCGCGATCGCATGGGGCACGACCTCGACATCACTGTGGGCGAAGAGGCGTGAGCGGCCACGGAGCGCCCGAGCCGGCCCCGGTCGAGGGTGCGGCCGGACTGCGTGTGGCGATGGTAGCCAGCCAGTGGCACACGACGGTGATGGCGGGGCTGCTCGACGGAGCGCGCCGCTCGCTGCGCGATTCGAAGGTCGAGGACGTCATCGAGGTGCTCGTGCCCGGCACGTTCGAACTGCCTGTCGCCGCCGCCCGGCTCGCTGCCGCCGGCGTCGACGCGATCATCGCGCTGGGTGTCGTCATCCGAGGTGGCACGCCGCACTTCGAGTACGTGTGCGAGGCGGCCACGATGGGGCTGACGGCGGTTGCGGAGCGCACCGGTATCCCGATCGGGTTCGGCCTGCTCACCTGCGACACCGAGGAGCAGGCGATCGACCGTGCCGGTCTGGCCGGTTCCAAGGAGGACAAGGGCTACGAAGCGGCGGCTGCGGCGCTTGCGACGGCCGTCACGCTGGCTGCCTACCCACCCATTTGAACGCGCCGGGGCGCGCCCGTTTCGCTAGGGTCGGCGTGCAGCGCAGTCGTGAAGGGTGAAGGACATGGGCGGCTACACCACGGTGGTTGTCGGCACCGACGGCTCGGAGACATCGTTCCGCGCGGTGGATCGCGCCGCCGCGCTGGCGCACGACTCGGACGCGTTGCTGGTCATCGCCTGCGCGTACGAGCCGTCGCACAGCCGCGATCTCGCGCAGGCGCAGGACGTCCTCGGCGCCGACGCCGCTTACCAGGTCGTCGGGTCGGCCCCGGCCGAGGACACCGTCAGCCGCGCCCGCGACCGCGCCCTCAAGGCCGGGGCGACCCGGGTCGACACCGTTGTGGTCCAGGGCAAGGCCGCGGCCACCCTGCAGCAGGTCGCCCGCGACCGCAACGCGGATCTTCTCGTGGTCGGCAACCGGGGGCTGAACACGCTGGCCGGCCGGATCATCGGCTCCGTACCTCTGGACGTCGCCCGTCACACGCCGGTCGACGTCCTCATCGTGCACACGACGTGAGGTAGATGCGCGTCGCGTCCGGGGTCGTGCGGTGAGCGAAGGCAGGGACCTCGAGCCCGGTGAGCTGCCGGCCGGCCCGGACCTCGACTTCTCGGCACTGTACGAGCGGATCGAGCAGGTCCTGCTCGGCGGGCCACGCCGATATACGCGCGCACAGGTCGCTCGAGCGGCGGGCATCTCGACCGACGAGTCGCGTCGCCTGTGGGGCTCGCTCGGCTTCGCGCACGTCGACGACGACGACGTCGTGTTCACCGACGGGGATCTGGCTGCGCTGCACCACGCCCAGTTCCTCGCCGAGAACGGCGTCGGCGACGACGACGTCCGAATCGCGATGACCCGGATGCTCGGCCAGACGTTCTCCCGCCTCGCTGCGTGGCAGGGGGAGCTGCTCATCGAGCTGGTGTCCGCGCGCCAGGACCTGCTCGCGTCCGAGGACAGCGTTGCCGAGTTCATCGAGCGGTTGCTGCCGGTCATCGAGGCGATCCAGGCCTTCGTGTGGCGGCGGCAGCTGCTCGCTTACTTCTCCCGCATGGCCTCGCACGCGGCAGCCGAGGTCGCCGTGCCGGGGGTGGCGCCACTCGTCGTCGGCTTCGCGGACATGTCCGGCTTCACGAGCCTGACCCGGCGCGCTACCGAGGTGGAGCTGCGCGAGCTGCTGGAAGCGTTCGAGGCGGCGGCCACCGAAGCGGTCCGAGCGCATGACGCTCGCATCGTCAAGTCGATCGGCGATGAGGTGCTGTTCGTCGCGGACAGCGCAGCGGCGGGTGCCGAGATCGCCCTCGAGCTTCAGGCGGCCGCAGCGCGCGACGAACGGCTGCCTCCTCTGCGGATCGGCGTCGCGGCCGGCCCGGTCGTCAGCCGTCTCGGCGACGTGTACGGCTCGACGGTCAACATCGCCAGTCGGTTGACGAGCATCTGCCGCCCCGGCTGGGTGCTCGTCGACCGCGTGATGGCCGAGACCCTTCGCGACGACGAGCGGTACTCGCTGAAGTCGCGGCGCCCGGAATCCGTCCGCGGGTTCCACCACTTGCGCCAGTGGCGGCTGCGCAGAGCCGACGACGTCAAGGCGACGTCCGCCGCGAAGGGCGATGCTCGCGGCGAAAGGAATGCACGGCGCCGGTAGGATTTGCTCGCGATGAAGACCTTCGAGCAGCTCTTCACGGAGCTCGGTGAGCGCAAGCGCACCCGCCCGTCCGGGTCCGGCACCGTCGAGGCGCTCGACGCTGGCGTGCACGCCCAGGGCAAGAAGGTCGTCGAGGAGGCCGCCGAGGTATGGATGGCGGCCGAGTACGAGTCGGCTGACCGCACCGCCGAGGAGATCAGCCAGCTGCTCTACCGCGTCCAGGTGATCATGCTCGGCAAGGGCATCGCGCTCGAGGACGTGTACCGACATCTGTAGGTACGACCGCTCCCCACCTACGCCTGCAGACGGGTAAACCCATGCTCAGAATTGCTGTTCCGAACAAGGGCTCACTGGCCGAGCCGGCCAGTCAGATGCTCACCGAGGCGGGCTACCGCCAACGCAACGACCACCGCGAGCTCGTCCTCCTCGACGCCGAGAACGACACGGAGTTCTTCTTCCTGCGCCCACGCGACATCGCCGTCTACGTCGGCTCCGGCCGGCTGGACGTGGGCATCACGGGCGAGGACCTTCTGCTGGACTCCCGCGCGCCCGCGGAAGCCATCCTGCCGCTGGGCTTCGCGGGCTCGACGTTCCGCTTCGCCGCGCGCCCCGGCGCCGCCACGTCGGTGCAGGACCTCGCCGGCAAGCGGATCGCCACGGCCTACCCCGGTGTCGTCGAGTCCTACCTCGAGGCGCAGGGCGTCCCCGCCGAGGTGATCCGCCTCGACGGTGCGGTGGAGACGGCCGTGCGGCTTGACGTCGCCGACGCCATCGCCGATGTCGTGTCCACCGGCACGACGCTGCGCAACGCCGGCCTGGAGATCTTCGGCGAGCCGCTGCTGTCCAGCCAGGCGGTCCTCATCCGGAGGCGCGGCGCAGAGCCGACCGCCCGGGTCGAGCAGCTGGCACGCCGGTTGCAGGGTGTGATCATCGCGCGGCAGTACGTGCTGATGGATTACGACATCAGCGACGACCTGGTCGACAAGGCGGTGGCCATCACGCCGGGCATCGAGTCGCCCACCGTCTCACCGCTGCATGAACGCGGCTGGTCGGCGGTGCGCTCGATGGTCAAGCGCAAGGAGACGAACGCGATCATGGATGAGCTGTGGGAGCTCGGCGCCCGTGGGATCATCGTCACCGACATCCACGCGTGCCGGCTGTGACCTCGGTACCGGATGGGAACGCGGTGCCGGGAGTGAGCACCGACATCGTCACTGCCCGGCCCGTCATGATGACGCGGATCGGCTACGCCGCCGCCGCTTTCGTGTTCGTGGTCTTTCTCGTCACCGCGATCGTCATGCCGCACGCCAATGCGGGAGCGCACTTCGGCGTGAAGGATCAGCTGGGCACCGCCGTGCTCGGGGTGATCCTCGGCGGGCTGCTACTCATGCCGACCCGCCCGCGGCTGCGTGCCGACGCGACGTCCGTGCGGCTGCGCGCGTTCCTCGGCGGCTGGCGCACCGTGCCATGGGAGCTCATCGTTGCGGTCGAGTTCCCGAGCAAGGTGCGCTTCGCCCGCCTGGTACTGCCCGCCGAGGAGACCCTGGCCATCTACGCCGTGCAGCGATTCGACAAGGCGCAGGCCGTGGACGTGATGCGCCGGCTCCGCGCGTTGCACGCCGCGACGCACCAGCCGCACTGATCCGTGCGAGGCGGCTGCCCCTTACGAGGCAGTTGCCCTAGAAGCCGCTGGCCTTACCGAGCCCGAGGCCAACTGCCCTGACTGACCCAACTGCCCTGACTGACCCAACTGCCGTTACCGATGCGGCTGCCCAGACTGCTCCGGCCGCATGCTGCGCGCACGGGCCGCGAGCGCCGCGGCACCGAAGAGCCCCAGCAAGCCGAGGAGCCGCCTCTTCCGTTTGCTCCGCTTCGGCTTGCCGCTCGCGGCGGCGGCCAACGCATCAGAGCGGAAGGCGGCGTCCGCCTTGAC